>NZ_JBFRLK010000005.1:139045-139195 GCF_041469805.1 Vibrio sp. 10N.286.48.C11
CATCCTCAAGAGCGAGGAACGAGCGACTTGGGGATCTTCTACAACAGATGAAAACAAAAAAGGTTGACGATATTCGTCAACCTTTCTCATTTATGGATACTGAAGAACAAATTTGAGGCACTCTATACCTTCGTATCTCGTATCTCGTAT
>NZ_JBFRLK010000005.1:139947-169526 GCF_041469805.1 Vibrio sp. 10N.286.48.C11
TCGTATCTCGTATCTCGTATCTTCTTAAAGCTTACGTAAACCAGTTAGGGCTTTCTCTAGCCTTCTTTCCATTGGCGCCGAGATATCCATCTTCTCTTCACTACCTGGGTGTGTGAACTTGATGTTTGCTGCATGTAGGAACAGACGATCAAGACCAACCTTACCCGTGTAAGCGTCAAAACGACGATCACCGTAGCGATCATCCCAAGCAATTGGGTGACCAGTATACTGAGCGTGCACACGAATTTGGTGTGTTCGGCCTGTAATTGGGCTTGCTTGAATCAACGTCGCCTCTTGGAATTTTTCTAAAACCTTAAAACGGGTTTCAGAAGCTTTACCATTCGGGTTAACTCGAACAATGCTGTTCACTTCATTTTTCAACAAAGGTGCGTTGACGACTTTGCAGCTGTTCTTCCATTCGCCCATAACTAAAGCGAAGTAGTATTTTTGAACCGTTTTTTCACGGAACTGTGCTTGAAGGTGTCTTAGCGCCGAGCGCTTCTTAGCAACAAGCAAAATGCCAGACGTATCTCTATCGATACGGTGCACTAATTCAAGAAAACGAGCATCAGGGCGAAGAGCACGTAATGCTTCAATCGCGCCAAATTTTAATCCGCTACCACCATGAACAGCAGTGCCAGACGGTTTGTTAAGAATTAGCATGTGATCATCTTCATAAATGATGCACTGTTCTAATTCTGAAACCTTGTTGAGTTTCGTGCTCGGCACGTTCTCTTCTGTTTTCTCTTCAATAGTAACCGGAGGGATACGAACTAAATCGCCAGCTTTTAGTTTGTACTCAGCCTTAATGCGTTTTTTATTTACGCGGACTTCGCCTTTACGCACGATTCGGTAAATCATGCTTTTCGGGATGTTTTTTAATTGGTTGCGTAAGAAGTTATCAATACGCTGACCAGCCATATCTTCGTCAATGTCGACAAATTGGACTTGGGTTCTAATTTCGCTCATTGCGCTATTGTATCACTGTCACTTTTGATAATTGAGATTTTCTTAGCCCTATTCCGAACTTATTTATCCCTAATCCTTACCGATCTATCCCAAAATGGTCGCCGAAGTTCTATATTTCTTTGATTCTTCGAACAAAAAAGCACCAAGATTCCTGCAAATTAAAATATCAATTGATAAATTATTTATAGACAGTGAGTTAGAGCTATCAAAACCCAAACAAAAACTGTTTTTTTTACAGCATTCCGACAAAGCAGATTGCTGTGTTTACCGACCGCTGCTATAGTTCACAGCTGCTATCAGTGGTTTGACTATTATTTAAACAGCTAACCATTCATAAGCAAGTAAATGAGTAGATAACTCAGATTAGACAGTGCTGCAATCGGCGTAAGACACGGTCAACTGAGTTCCTTATCGCTCTACTCACGTACACTCATGTTGAGTATTCACCGCCACATCGCGGATCATAGGCTAACTCCCTATGATGACTGACGTGCCCCAGAGCATCCCTCTCCAGCCGGGAGGCTGCACCGATAAAGCCATGGGATCTGGCACCATGAGAAACGAAATAAAGCGATAAGAACAATGATGAAAATAAGAAAAGACAATGAGAACTTCTAAATGAAAAGAATGTTAATTAACGCAACTCAAAAAGAAGAGTTGCGTGTCGCTTTGGTTGATGGCCAACGACTGTTCGATCTAGATATCGAAAGTCCAGGTCACGAGTCAAAGAAAGCGAATATCTACAAAGGACGTATTACCCGTATTGAACCAAGCCTAGAAGCGGCATTCGTTGATTACGGCGCAGAACGTCACGGTTTCCTCCCTCTTAAAGAAATTGCCCGCGAATACTTCCCTGAAGGTTATACATACCAAGGCCGTCCTAGCATTAAAGAAGTGCTAAAAGAAGGCCAAGAAGTAATCGTACAAGTAGAGAAAGAAGAACGTGGTAGCAAAGGTGCTGCACTGACAACTTTCATCTCTTTGGCTGGTAGTTACTTAGTTCTTATGCCTAATAACCCTCGTGCTGGCGGTATTTCTCGTCGTATCGAAGGTGATGAACGCACTCAACTGAAAGCAGCATTAAGCACTCTTGAGCTTCCTCAAGGTATGGGCTTAATCGTGCGTACAGCGGGTGTTGGCAAAAGCGCAGAAGAGCTAGAGTGGGACCTGAATGTTCTATTGAACCATTGGGGCGCTATCAAGCAAGCTTCTGATTCAAATGCAGCTCCTTTCCTAATTCACCAAGAGAGTAACGTTATTGTTCGCGCAATTCGTGACTATCTACGTCGTGATATTGGCGAGATTCTAATCGACAGCAATACTATTTTTGAACGTGCACAAGCGCACATTCAATTAATACGCCCAGATTTCATGAATCGCGTTAAGAAATACGATGGTGAAGTGCCACTATTCAGCCATTACCAGATTGAAAGCCAGATCGAATCTGCTTTCCAACGTGAAGTTCGTCTTCCATCTGGTGGTTCTATCGTAATCGACCCAACAGAAGCACTGACTTCTATCGATATCAACTCTGCTCGTGCAACAAAGGGCGGCGATATTGAAGAAACAGCACTTAACACTAACCTAGAAGCTGCCGATGAAATTGCACGTCAATTACGTCTACGTGACCTAGGTGGTCTTGTTGTAATCGACTTTATCGATATGACCCCGGTTCGCCACCAACGCGAAGTAGAAAGCCGTCTACGTGATGCCGTTCGTTTAGATCGCGCACGTGTTCAGATTGGTCGTATTTCTCGCTTTGGTCTTCTAGAGATGTCTCGTCAACGTTTGAGCCCATCACTAGCAGAAGCAAGCCACCACATTTGTCCTCGTTGTACAGGTACTGGTGTTGTTCGTGATAACGAATCTCTAGCACTTTCTGTTCTACGTTTGATTGAAGAAGAAGCTCTAAAAGACAACACAGCACAAGTACTTGCTGTTGTGCCTGTTCCAATCGCTTCTTACCTTCTGAACGAAAAACGTCGCTCAGTAAACCACATCGAGAAGAACCAAGAAGTTAAGATCACTGTTGTTCCTAACTCAGACATGGAAACGCCGCATTTTGAGGTTATCCGTGTTCGTGAAGGTGAAGAGTTCGATCTACTATCTTACTTGCTACCTAACAAGCTAGAAGCTCTAAAAGAAGCGGAAAGCAAAGAGCCTGCTGAACAGACTATTCGTCCTAAGAAGATCGAAGAACCTGCTCTGAAAGGCTTCGCAGCTCCTGCTCAATCAGCACCAACTCCTGCTCCAGCACCTAAAGCTGTAGAAGAGAAGAAAGCTGAACCAGCAGCGACTCAAGAACCAGGCCTAATTGGTCGTTTCTTCAAAGCTATCGGTAGCTTCTTATTTGGCTCTTCAACTCAAGAAGAGAAAAAAGAAGAAGAGAAGAAAGAAGAAGAAAAACCTAAAAACAATCGTAACAACGGCAACCGTCAACGCCGTGATCGTAACGATAACCGTCGTCGTAACCAACGTGGTGAGCGTGGCGAACAGCGTAACGACCGTGGTGAACGTGGTGACAATCGTAACGAAAACCGTGACAACAAACGCCGCCGTAAGCCAGCTCGTGATGAGAAGCCTGAAGAGCAAAAAGAAGCAGCTCCACAGCAAACTCGTCAGCCTCGCAAGCCTAAGCAAGACCGTCGCAACAAGCCACGTGATGAGCAGAAGCAACGCGAAGAGCAAGCACCATCTAAATTAGCAGAAGAAGGTCTACAGCTAGCAGCAGAAGCACAAGCTGGTAAACCGGAAGCGCCTAAGGCTAAACCTGAAGCGAAAGCAGCTAAGATTAAAGAGCGTCGTCAGCGTCGTAAACTGAACAAGCAAGTTCGTGTTAAAGACCAACAAGCTCAAGCTGAAGATAACGCTTCAAAAGAGCAGGTTGCTGCTAAAGAACTATCTGTTTCAAAAGAACAGTCAGTAGCTCAAGAGCAAAAAGTTGCGGAACAAGTAGAAGCAACTCAAGCGAATGCAGAGCAAACTGAACAGGAAGAGCCGAAACAACGTCGTAACCGTCGTTCTCCACGTCACCTACGTGCAAGTGGTCAACGTCGTCGTCGCGGTCGTGATCGTCGCCCTAACCCATTCCGCCTACGTAAAGGTGGTGTAGCTTCTCCAGAGATGGCTATGGGTAAAGTGATGCCTCGCTTCATTCCAAAACCTCACCACAAGCTGGCAAAGCCTGAAGTGGCTGAAGTTCAAGTAGCAGCTGAAGCTCAAACATCTGTTCAAGAGCAGAATGTTGCTCTAGAGACGGCACCACAAAGCAACGTAGCAATGACTGGCGGCTTCGCATGTCCAGAGCTTGCAATGGGTAAAGTTATCATCCGTCGTGAAGATGCTGCTGTTGAAGCTCAAGTAGCTGAGACTCCTACTGCAGTTGAAGCTCCTGCAGTCGTTGAAGAAGCACCAGTGGTTGTTGAAACCGCGAAAGTTGAAGCACCAGTGGTTGTTGAAACCGCGAAAGTTGAAGCGCCTGTTGTAGCAGAAGCTGTGCAAGCAGAAGCAACACCAGTTGTTGAAGCTGAAGCGCCTAAAGTTGAAGAAGCACCTGTTGTTAAAGCAGAAGCTCCTAAAGCGGCACCAAAGGCAGCTGTTGCTAAGAAGCAAGCCGGTTCACCAATGACTAAAGCTCCTGGTCCTCAAGAGATCAAAGAGATTGAAGTGATTGCAGCTCCGTTCCGCACTGAACGTTTTGTATCGAAAGGTGCAGGCAGTCAGGCAGCGTCGAACAAAGCTGGCGCGGCGATGACTAAGCCAAACTACTAGTGATTACTGATAGGTAATCGCGAGTAAATAGAATCAAAGGCTGCTTATTAAAGCAGCCTTTTTCATATCTACTAATCGAATAAAAATTAACAGATATATTACTCAAAGTTAGGTTCAACCTTGAACTTAATCACATTTTTGGGTAGCATTCGCGCACTTATCTTTTCGACACTTCGCTATTGCCGCTCTTTTCCATCACTGTTTGGCTACGCAATACACCCGTGTCGGTAAATCCATCTTAAGCATAGCTGAGCAAACATGTTCGAATTCCCACAATTTTCAAAGCACTCTGTAAAGAATGACGTGCTTTCAGGTCTTACAGTAGCCCTGGCTCTGGTACCTGAAGCTGTAGCATTCGCCTTTGTTGCTGGCGTTGACCCAATGGTTGGTCTTTATGCAGCATTCATCGTAGGTTTAATCACTTCTGTCTTTGGCGGCCGTCCAGGTATGATTTCTGGCGCAACCGGCGCAATGGCCGTTGTAATGGTGAGCCTAGTGGCAACCCATGGTGTTCAATACCTATTCGCAGCCGTTATGCTGGCTGGCCTTCTGCAAATTGCAGCAGGTGTATTTAAACTAGGTAAATTTATCCGTATCGTTCCACACCCAGTAATGATTGGTTTCGTGAACGGTTTGGCCATTGTTATCTTCCTAGCTCAGCTTGGTCAATTTAAAGCGCCAGACGTAACAGGTGCGTTGACTTGGCTACCAAGCGGTCAAATGACACTAATGCTAGGTCTAGTAGCCCTTACAATGGCTATCATCCACTTCCTACCTAAGCTAACAACAGCTGTACCATCTTCATTGGTTGCTATTGTTACAGTAACGGCTTTGGTTGTGGGTCTTGACCTTGAAACTCGCACTGTTGTCGACTTCCTGCGTACAATGTCTGGTGACGAAGCTGCTACGCTAGCGGGCTCTCTACCAACATTCTCTATTCCTGCTGTTCCGTTTTCTTTAGAGACACTACAGATCATCCTGCCTTACGCAATTATCCTTGCGGCTATCGGCCTGATTGAATCTCTGCTGACACTGACAGTACTAGACGAAATGACAAACACTCGTGGTCAATCTAACCGTGAATGTGTTGGTCAAGGTATGGCTAACGTAACGTGTTCTGTATTCGGTGCGATGGGTGGTTGTGCGATGATCGGTCAATCGATGATCAACGTAAACTCAGGTGGTCGTGGTCGTCTTTCAGGTATCGTCGCCGCAGTTGCACTACTGATGTTCATCCTGTTCGGTTCTGCACTGATTGAAATGATTCCTCTAGCAGCACTTGTGGGCGTAATGTTCATGGTTGTTATCGGCACATTTGAATGGGCAACCTTCAAGCTTGCGCGTCGCGTTCCTAAACAAGACTTCTTCGTTATCGTTCTTGTTACTGTAGTAACAGTACTGACTGATCTTGCTGTGGCAGTAGGTGTTGGTGTTGTCGCTTCTGCGCTAATGTTTGCTTGGCAACATGCTAAACACATCTACGCAGATACATCAGTAAACGCTGAAGGCTCAAAAGAGTACAAAGTTAACGGCCCAATCTTCTTTGGTTCAACGGCTAACTTCCTAGAGTTGTTTGACGCATACAACGATCCACAAGATGTAATCGTTGATTTCGCAAACTCACGCGTGACTGACCACTCTGCAATTGAAGCGATCGACACGATTGCTGACCGTTACGCGGCGCTAGGTAAAACACTTCACCTTCGCCACCTAAGCCAAGACTGTGTTGCTATGCTGCACAAAGCAGGTAGCTTAGTTGAAGCGAACGTTGCAGAAGACCCAATCTACAAAGTAATGTCTAAGTAATCTTAGCTGTAGCTTTAAGTTAGATTTAGAGAGGCCGACATTCAATGTCGGCCTTTTTTATACCTATCGGTCAGCCCTTACGCTGATAACAAAACGACGTACATTGTTCCTACACTACATCGAACGCAGTATCGCTTCGCTAGACTCTTCGATTAAATCCAACACCAATTCAAAACCATTTCCCTCACCATAATACGGATCGGGGATCTCTTGATATTGTGACTCTCCAAAACTCAAAAATAATGCGAGCTTGTATTGGAGGTGAACTGGGCATTGGCTCATTAAGTCGTCTAAATTCGCCCTATCGGCCGCGAGTATCAGGTCAAATTCTTCGAAGTCATTATCTACCACTTTACGAGAAGTAATCCCCTTAAAGCTGTAGCCTCGCTTCTCTCCTGCAGATTTGGATCGCGAGTCTGGCGGGTTGCCTTGATGAAAACCAATCGTCCCCGCAGAGTCGACCACAACATCAATATCCAGCTGTTGCGCTTTCTTCCTTAGCACCGCTTCACCTGTTGGCGAGCGGCAAATATTCCCCATACAAACTACGAGTATCTTTTTCATCCCTAATCACCTGTTCTTCCGATGGTTTTTGCTATCGTTAAGTTAGGCTATGATAGACGCAATCACAACTTAAAAGGATTTGTTATGTCGACTGAAGACAACAAAGAACAACGCCACAAAGCAAGACAACAGAAAGTAAAAGAACAAGTCGATGCACGTGTCGCTGCAGCACAAGAAGTAAAAGGCCTATTGCTGGTCATCACGGGTAACGGTAAAGGTAAATCAACATCCGGTTTTGGTACGATTACACGTGCAGTTGGTCATGGTAAGAAATGCGCCGTTGCTCAGTTTGTTAAAGGTACCTGGGATAACGGCGAAAAAAACGTTCTGCAAAAGCTTGATGTCGAGTTCCAAGTCATGGGCACAGGCTTTACTTGGGAAACTCAGAACAAAGCGCAAGATATTGAAGCTGCGCAGCGTGTATGGAAAGAGTGCCAACGCATGCTGGCTGATGAGTCGATCGATGTGATTCTGTTTGATGAACTGACTTACATGGTTAGCTACGGTTACATCGAACTCGATGAAGTGGTTGAGGCGTTGAATAACCGCCCGAAGATGCAGTCTGTCATCATTACAGGTCGTGGCGCGCACCGTACTCTTACTGAGATAGCAGATACAGTATCTGAAGTTCGCAATGTGAAACACGCTTTTGAATCTGGTGTTAAAGCGCTACAAGGCGTTGACTGGTAATCACCTTCAACCAGAGATCCCCGACTCGGTCATTCTTCCCTCTCGAGGATGACGACCACTAGGCCGTTACGCTCTTGAACAAAGGACGACGGCCTATCGTCATTCCCTAGAGCGAGGGACGAGTGTCATAGGGAATCTCTCTTGAGTATTATCGAGCCAAAAATAAAAAGCGCCATTCCTACAACAGGAGTGGCGCTTTGTTCATTTTTAAATGAGATGAAGACTAGTTAAACAAACCTTTTAGTAGACCGTTTACTGCGTCTCTTGTTTTCTCATCTTTGATCTTGTCACCGTACTTTTCGTCTAACTTTTCTAAACCACGATCAATTTCTTTCTGTGCTTTCTGTTTCAATACATCATCAAAAACAAGTGCAAATTTCGGGGCTGCCCACTGACCTGTTACCTTAATTGGGATAGTCACATCTTTCAGGTCGTCGATGCTCTTACCGCCCTGACCTTCAAGTGAACCCACAATTGATGTACGCACAAGGAAGTCGACCGTTTCATTGATGAAGTTTGCTTTACCTTGACCTGTCACACGTAACAGTGGCGACTGTGCTGATAAGTCGTTAGTTGAAACCCAACCTTTATCCACTTTCAGCGTCGCTTTCATTGCACTGAAGTCCGTTTTTTGAGCTTCATTTGTGCTTTCAACTTTCTCGCCCTTGATCTTAGCGTAGTTTTCTCGAATCAGTTGAGCTACGTTGATGCCGTTAACTGCACCATCTTCAAAGTTAATCGCGATAGTACCGACTAGGTTTTTCTTGATACCCGTCGGAGTTAGACTCTTACCTTTCACGTTGACATCAATATTACCGGTACCTTCCAGCATATCGTTATCTGCAACATCAACCAGTAACGGTTGTACTTTCACGCCTTTGATTTTCTTCTTAGCCGTGTAAGTCGCTGGTGTTTTACGAGCGTCTAACTTTGCAGTAGCAGAAATAGAACCTTGGTAAAGATTCGAGGTGAATGAGGTTAGCTCTGCGATACCACGGTTAACCGAAAATGCGGTTTTAACATTCTGCATCTTCGCGTTGTTCGCCTTGAACTTATCAATCGTGATGTCACCTTTCACGTCTAACGTTTTCAGAGCCGACAGATCAGGTTCCACTTCTTTAGCTGGATCTGAACTACCAGAACTTGACGTTGAACCACCAGCAGAACCAGAAGGCGCTGTGCTCGCTGTTTCTGTTGTATTGCCTAAGCCTAAGAACTCATCTAAATCAATATTCGGGCTATGAAGAGAAAAACGAACCTTTGGTATTTCAGATAGGATTACGTCTGCTTTACCGTCTAATGCAATAGCGTTAGCTTGTAGCTTCTCTAACACAAAGCTCAGGTGGCTCTTGTTAAGATCGAAGCTTAAGTCAGACAGCATGTCGACTTTCATTGGAGACTGAGGAAGCGTGTCGCCTTTGAATGTTGAGTCTAACGTTAACTTGTTCAGCGTTACTTTTGAAATCGCGCTATCAACAGTAAGTTCACCGCCACCTTTAAGATCAAGGTCAAGGCCAGCTGCATTACCGATTACAGCGTAAGTCAGTTGGTTTACCTTATCGAACTCAAACGTATTCAAGCCAATTTTTGCTGACTCAATCGACGTCGCTGGATCATTGAACTTAGCGTTTAAGTCGATATTACGAAGTGCGTAACTTGCAAAGCCTTCAGCTAATTTGAATTCTGCACTGCCTTGTGCAGAGAACTTCTGTTGATTGTTCTCACCAGAAGCCGCAAATGTCGCGGTTGTCCATGTATCAACGGCAAACTCAGAAAGATTCAAAGACACATCGTATAGCTTAGTGAATGAACCCGCTTGCTTGTCGTCCATTTCAAACAATGCGTTTGATACAGTTACGCCTGCAAGGTTGATCGTCCAACCCGATGCGTCTGTGGTAGTTTGCTCTTGAGGGGCAGGCGCTGATTCAGAACTTGTGCCTGCTGCAGGCTCAGATTCTTGAGGCGCTGACGCTTGCGTTAGTGCATCAATGTTCTTGCGACCATCTTTAAGCGTTTCTAAATAGAATTCTGCACCATCTAGAGTAATGTTGCCGATCTCTAGTTGGTTGCTAAATAGCGGAGTAACCGAAACGTCAACGCCAACGGTATCAACCTTAAATAGGTTAGGTTGCGTAAAACCTTCAGGGTTGCGTAATTCAGTTTGACCAAGTTCAAAGCCAATGGATGGGAAGAATTGCCAGCTGATATCACCCTCGATCACTAGCTCAAGGCCTGTGTGTTTTTGGGCTTGTTCGACAATTAATGGCTTAAATTGGTTGGGATTCACTAACAGCACTAGTGCCAGAATTGCTGCAACGACAACAAACACTGGTACAGCTATGAAAATGAGTAGTTTCTTCATCCGCATATTCCTTGCTTAGATTCCAAAAGAAAGTGGCACTATAAAAGTGCCACTGATTCGGTAAAAAATAAAGCTAAGTGAGTCACTTAGGCAAAATTTTATTCGATTAAGACTTCAACAACTTCGCAATGTGCGCTTTTAGCACATCAATCGCAATACGGTTTTTACCACCACGAGGAACGATGATGTCTGCATGTTGTTTTGAAGGCTCGATAAACTGCATGAACATTGGACGTACTGTTTCTTGGTATTGCTTAAGTACAGTGTCCATTGTACGACCACGCTCTTCTACATCACGCTTAACACGGCGTAATAGACAGATGTCTAATGGTGTATCCATAAACACACTTGCGTGCATTAGTTTACGAAGACGCGGGTCTGTTAGAAGCAGAATACCCTCTAAAATGATCACTTTCTTTGGAGTAAGTGTAGTCGTTTCAGAAGTACGTGTGTGCTCTGTGTAGCTGTATTCAGGAACTTCTACGGCGTTGCCACTCATTAGCTGCTGTAGATGTTCACATAAAAGATCATGATCTAGTGCATTTGGGTGATCGTAGTTAGTTTTAACACGCTCTTCCATACTCAAGTGGCTTTGGTCGCTGTAATAGCAATCTTCCGTGATAACACCAATTTGATGGTCGCCTACTTTTTCGCGCAATTCATTATAAATTGTACTAGCAATCAGACTTTTTCCTGAAGCTGAAGCGCCAGCGATACCTACGATGACACATTGATTATTATCAGACATTAATTTTGCACCCGATATGGTTTGGTGGTGGGAAGAGATAAACCGCCTGATTATAGGGGCTAAAGCACATAGATTCTAGTCGCCATTTTAGCTAATTGCAGTCAAATTGATGATATCAATGCATTTAATGAATGCAATCGTTTGCTTTCAGATAACTTGCCTACAACTATTTGCACAAGCCCAATGGATATTGACTTAAATCCACCGCTGTTTATCTAATCCAAACTATATTTAAACGACTTTGTGATTAACTTGCGCTATTCAACCATAGATTCGTTATTCAACCATAGAGAAGTTAATCGCTTCTGGTCTCGCCTTGCCGGTCCAGAACATCTTCGCAGCCACATTCTCTGCAAGCTCTAAGTAGTGACGTGTATGTTCACTATCTGGACGACGAATCACCGTCGGGCAACCTGCATCGATATCTTCTCGCACATCAATATGAAGAGGGATCTGTGCCAAAATATCGAGGTAAAACTCTTCTGACATAGCTTCGGCACCACCAGCACCAAAGATATGCTCTTTCTCACCACAGTGACTACAAATATGATAGCTCATGTTTTCAACTAAGCCTGCGACTGGCACACTCACCTTATCAAACATCGCTACGCCTTTACGTGCATCCGCTAGCGCCAAATCTTGAGGAGTGGTCACCACTACAGCCCCGGTCACTGGGATCTGTTGCGATAACGTCAGCTGAATATCGCCCGTGCCCGGTGGCATATCAATAACTAGATAATCCAACTCTGGCCATACGGTTTCGTTAACAAGCTGACCTAAAGCCTTGGCCGCCATTGGACCGCGCCAAATCGCAGCGTCATCTTTCGACACAAGATAACCGATAGAGTGAGTGAAAATACCGTGCGCTTCGATTGGCATCATCCACTTGTTATTCTGGACTTCTGGTTTCGCATCTAATTGGCCAAGCATCATAGGTACAGAAGGACCATAGATATCCGCATCCAACAAACCCACTTTTGAACCAGACTTAGATAAAGCCAAAGCAAGGTTGACTGAAGTGGTCGATTTACCCACCCCACCCTTTGCAGATGTCACGGCGATGATGTTCTTCACCCCCTTCAATGGTGTCGCAACCGTGGTTTCTAACGCAGACGGCTTCACCTTCACTTCAAACTGAAAAGCGCTAACAAGCTGTTGTTCAATCTGAGAGTGAATCCACTGTTCCAATTCAACCGCAAGCTGATTAGCGGCAAAAGGTAAGGTGATAACAAATGATCCACGCGGATCAACCGATACAATATTTTGGTGTAGCGCCCACTCTGGGATGAGGATTGGTGACTCGAACTCATTCAACCATGAACAGAAATCTTGCTTAGAAGTAAAGTTACGCATTGGGACTCCTTTTTTTATTTATGCTATCACCCACGAGATGAAGACTGAACCCCTAAAAAACTAGGGGAATCCTTAGTCTGATACCTTGGCGTATCACACGTTATAAAGTAGTATTACCTCTCAAATTTATACCTATCAAAAAAGCGAATTATTAAGTATGGCAACTGATCCAAGACAACTTTTGGTAACTTGTGCGCTTCCGTACGCTAACGGCTCTATTCACCTTGGCCATATGCTTGAGCATATCCAAGCTGATATCTGGGTTCGATACCAGCGTCTACGTGGCAACACTGTAAACTTCATCTGTGCTGACGATGCTCACGGCACGCCAATTATGCTTAAAGCTCAACAGATGGGTATCACGCCAGAAGAGATGATCGCTGCTGTTAGTGAAGAGCACCAAAAAGACTTCGCTGGCTTTGATATCAGCTTTGATAACTACCACAGCACACACAGCGAAGAGAACCGTGAACTGGCTTCTCACATCTACTTAGAACTTAAAAAGAACGGCTTCATTTCTAGCCGCACTATTTCTCAGCTTTTCGATCCTGAGAAAGAGATGTTCCTACCAGACCGCTTCGTAAAAGGTACTTGCCCTAAGTGTAAGTCAGAAGACCAGTATGGTGATAACTGTGATAACTGTGGTGAGACATACAGCCCAACTGAGCTAATTAACCCTAAATCAGCGGTTTCTGGCGCAACTCCAGTAATGAAAGACTCTGAGCACTTCTTCTTCGACCTACCTCAGTTCGAAAGCATGCTTAAAGAGTGGACTCGTTCTGGCTCTCTACAGAATGAAACTGCAAACAAAATGCAGGAATGGTTTGAGTCTGGTCTGCAACAGTGGGATATCTCACGTGATGCACCTTACTTCGGCTTTGAAATCCCAGGCGAAAAAGACAAGTTCTTCTACGTATGGCTAGACGCACCTGTTGGCTACATGGCTTCTTTCAAGAACCTATGTGACAAACGTGACGATCTAAACTTCGATGAATACTGGAAGAAAGACAGCACAACTGAGCTTTACCACTTCATCGGTAAAGACATTGTTTACTTCCACAGCCTATTCTGGCCAGCAATGCTAGACGGCGCAGGTTTCCGTAAGCCAAACAACGTATTCGTACACGGCTACGTAACAGTGAACGGTGCGAAGATGTCTAAGTCGAAAGGCACATTCATCAAAGCAAGCACGTACCTAAACCACCTAGACCCTGAGTGTCTACGTTACTACTACGCTGCTAAACTAAACAGCCGCATCGATGACTTAGATCTTAACCTTGAAGACTTCACTCAACGTGTAAACGCTGACGTAGTAAACAAGATTGTTAACCTAGCTTCTCGTAACGCTGGCTTCATTACTAAGCGTTTTGAAGGCAAGCTAGCTGCTGAATTTGCAGAGCCTGAGCTATACAACGAATTCGTTGCTGCTGCTGAGCGTATCGGTGAGCTATACGAAACTCGTGAATTCAGCCGTGCTATCCGTGAAATCACTGCACTAGCGGATAAAGCTAACCAGTACATCGACGAAAAAGCACCTTGGGTTCTTGCAAAAGAAGAAGGCAAAGAAGCTGAGCTTCAACAAGTTTCTTCTGTAGGTATTAACCTATTCCGCGTACTGATGGCTTACCTGAAACCAGTGATGCCAGAGCTTGCAGCTCGCACTGAAGCTTTCCTAAACGAAGAGCTAACGTGGGAAGCGATTGCTACTCCGCTAACTGATCACGAGATCACTAAGTTCAAAGCGCTATTCAACCGTATTGATCCTAAGAAAGTGGAAGCAATGGTTGAGTCTTCTAAAGAAGATGCAGCCGCTGAAGCAGCAGCGAAAGAAAAAGCAGAAGCTGAAAAAGAGCAAGCAAGCCAAACTGAGCTAGACAAAGATCCAATCGCAGACGAGATTGAGTTCGATGCCTTTGCAGCAGTAGACATGCGTATCGCTCGTATCATCTCTTGTGAAGAAGTACCAAAAGCGAACAAACTACTGAAGTTCCAACTAGACATCGGTGGTGAAACTCGCCAAGTATTCTCTGGTATCAAATCAGCATACAAACCTGAAGAGCTAGAAGGCAAACTAACTGTAATGGTAGCAAACCTAAAACCTCGTAAGATGAAGTTTGGTATGTCTGAAGGCATGATCCTAGCAGCGGGCCCTGGCGGCAGTGACTTATGGATCCTTGAGCCACACGAAGGAGCTCAACCTGGTATGCGTGTAATGTAATTCTGACTCCAGTCAGATAACAAGCACCCATCACTAAATCCCTAATGCATTTTTGACTTGAAAGAGTGAATCAGCATTGGGGATTTTTTATATCTACCGAAAATTAGCGTTCTCTGTTAGAGTCGCCGTCAACTATGCTATGTAGAGTAGAAATAGGTTCGTCGACAAAAATAGGCGAAACCAACACCTCTTTACTCTAAAACCCTTTGTAGGAATCCCCAGTGACTAACAACGAAATCTTGCGTCGTATTCAACACGCACTAAACCTTAAAAATGCACAAATCATCAAAGCTATCGAACAAGCTGATGTGACCGTTGCTCATGACCAAGTGATTAACTGGCTAAAAGACGACAACGACAAGTCATGCTCTAAGATGAAAGATAAAGAGTTAGCGGTATTCCTAAATGGTTTCATCAACCTTAAGCGTGGCAAAAAAGAAGGCGAGCAACCTAAACCTGAAGTTGCACTAACGAACAACATGATCTTCATGAAGCTTCGTATCGCATTGAACATGAAAGCAGAAGATGTTTTGGACGTACTAGAAGTGGTTGGCATTAGCTTGAGCAAGTACGAAATCGGCGCTTACTTCCGCAAGCCAGAAAACAAAAACTACAAAGTGTGTGAAGACCAACTACTTTGCGATTTTCTAAACGGTGTGCAATTTACCAACCGTCCAGACTCAGAAGAGTTTACGGGTTAAGTTACTACTCCTAGATAAATTTTAAGTTGCTACACATAGATAAATTACTCGTCATAGGTAAGTAACTGACCCACTGATAATTTTCTAGTAACGACAGATAAATAAAAAGCGGCGAGATAATTGAATTATCTCGCCGCTTTTTCGTTTTCTTTACGTCACTGACTAAACAGGAACAACAATAGTAAACCTATGGCTTAGCTGTCGTCTTCAGTGAAGTTCGTCGGCAATGTCGTTTTCATTTCATTCCAAACTTGTGCACTTGCGATACCGTAGTTACGAATCACTAATGGCAAAGTTTCGCGCTCGCCACTTTCACAGATAATGAACAACTCTTTATAAAAGTCCATCGCTAAACGTCGTGCTTCTGGGTTAGAGAAGTAGTAGCTACCGATACGGTCATAAAGTTTACGCACACCGTTAAAGATCAGGCCGTAAATCTGGTTGCCTGAGTGGAATGCCAAACGTTGGAAAAGCATGTAATCATAGAAGTTGAAAGTCTTCGCGATTAAGATCGTCTGACGTTTCGCTTCATCTTTTTCTGAATCTTCTTTTACCGCTTGTTTGATCTTGTCAGCGTATGGCGACGATTCTAGGAACTCATCCCAAGTTGGTGCCGCAAGTAGCGCTTCACAAGATTCAATCACGTTACTGATAGTACGCTCTGAAGCTTCTTTGTTTGCTTTGAATGCATAACGCATAAAGATCGGGCTGATATTAGTACGAGCAGCAAGCAGGTCTTCTACCATTTTGCTTGCGTTATCAACGTCCAACGTCATTAGCGTATCAAGGATATGAAGACCTGAGGTTTCCATAAACTGGTTAACTTTAGTTGGTTTGCCATGTTGGATTGTCAACCAACCATCACGAGCAAGACGTTGTAGTACTTCACGAAGCGTAGTACGTGTAACACCAATCAGCTCAGAAAGCTCACGCTCTGCGGGCAAGATAGAACCTGGAGGGAAACGGCCATTCCAAATACTTTCAATGATATACTTCTCTGCAAATCCTGCCGGGCTCTTCGCCTTAATGACCATCTACACTTCAATCCAATTTAATTATTCTGTTCTAATTTACTCATCATACCACTAGTTCACACCTAGCGGAAACACCCTCAAAAATTTTACTCACCCTAAACACCGTTAGAGTTATAACTCTAAAGTTCAGCACACGTTTGCACCTCAGGTTTGTAAAGCAAGCGACTCTAAACCACCATTTAAACAAACCGTTAACACAACAATTTTTCTTTAAAATCAATGGGATTGGTCATATTTTTAAAGCTATTAATTTGCAATATTAAGTTGTAATAATCATATATAAGCCGTCGTTATTCTGTAATTTTCAATCATTTCGCTGAAATATTGATTCTAGTCGGTTTTTATCACATTTTAAGTGGTATGCTTGCGCTACTTTGATCGCGTTTCTCAACAAAAAAGAGGTATTTTTAGGGCTACAGGGCTTTTCCTGTTGACTAAATGTTATCTAAGAGTAAAGTTGCGCTCAAAAATAAGCAGTGCTTGAGTTTCTAAGGGAGTGACTTGGCAAGACCACAGAACATTACATGGAATGTAGTTTTTCTAAGTCACTGTTAGTTATAGTTTTTAACAATTTCTATAGCTCGATTCTCAAAATGTTGTATTGCTTGTCTATTCATAATCAACATAAAAGAGTATTAACATGCCGATGTCTCTCGGAAACGCTTTTATCAAGAACTTCCTTGGTAAAGCTCCTGATTGGTATAAACTTGCCATCATTTCCTTTTTAATCATCAACCCGTTTGTTTTCTTCCTAGTTGACCCATTTGTTGCGGGCTGGCTATTGGTGGTTGAGTTTATTTTCACTCTAGCTATGGCTCTCAAATGCTACCCACTTCAACCGGGTGGTCTATTAGCTATTCAAGCAGTCGCCATTGGCATGACCAAACCAGAAATGGTTTATCACGAGCTGCAAGCAAACCTTCCTGTATTACTCTTGCTCGTATTCATGGTTGCTGGCATTTACTTCATGAAAGAACTGCTTTTGTTCATTTTCACGAAGATCTTGCTTGGCATCCAATCTAAAATTTTACTCTCAGTTGCCTTCTGTGTTGCTGCCGCTTTCTTATCAGCATTCCTAGATGCACTAACAGTAATCGCCGTAGTTATTAGCGTTGCGGTCGGCTTCTACTCTATCTACCACAAGGTTGCATCAGGCAAGGGCACAACGTCTTCGCACGATCATACTCATGATGAAGAGATCTCAGAGCTAACTCGTGATGACCTAGAAAACTACCGTGCTTTCCTACGTTCACTGCTAATGCACGCTGGTGTGGGTACAGCACTGGGTGGTGTAATGACCATGGTAGGAGAACCACAAAACTTGGTAATTGCTAAGCAAGCAGGTTGGGAGTTCGGTGAATTTATCATCCGTATGCTGCCAGTAACACTACCTGTTTTCTTCTGCGGTATTTTAACTTGTGCACTTGTCGAGAAATTCAAAGTGTTTGGTTACGGTGCTCAACTACCAATGAATGTTCGCCAAATCTTAGTTGAGTTTGACAACAAAGAACGTGCAAACCGCACAAAGCAAGACGTAGCAAAACTATGGGTTCAAAGTGCAATCGCAGTTTGGCTGATTGTTGGCCTTGCGCTTCACGTCGCTGAAGTAGGTTTGATTGGCCTTTCAGTGATCATCTTGGCAACGGCATTTACTGGCGTTATCGAAGAGCACTCAATGGGTAAAGCCTTTGAAGAAGCACTGCCATTTACCGCACTTCTTGCCGTCTTTTTCGCGGTTGTTGCTGTAATCATCGACCAAGCTCTATTTAAGCCAGTAATCGATGCTGTACTTCACGTTGAAGATAAAGGCGCACAGCTCGCACTCTTCTATGTTGCCAACGGTATCTTGTCGATGGTTTCAGATAACGTATTCGTAGGTACGGTTTACATCAACGAAGTGAAAACTGCACTGGTTGAAGGCATTATCACTCGTGACCAGTTTGACCTACTTGCTGTTGCTATCAACACTGGTACTAACCTACCTTCTGTTGCTACACCAAATGGCCAAGCTGCATTCCTATTCCTATTAACATCAGCACTTGCTCCGTTAATTCGATTGTCTTACGGTCGCATGGTTATCATGGCGCTGCCATACACCATCGTATTGGCACTGGTTGGCCTAGCAGGCATTGTGTTCATCGTAGAGCCAATGACAGCATGGTTCTACGATGCTGGTTGGATCATTCAACGCACTGGCGAAGTCGTCGCTCCAGTTATCTCTGGTGGTCACTAAGCTAAACATTGTGTCGCAAACCACAATAACTATAACTAACTAATCAAAAATATTAGTTGATTAGGAAACTTATCCAAGATAAAAAGCTCTGAGTAATCAGGGCTTTTTTATTTTATAGACAGGATTCAATTCGTGAACTTTTTAGCAATGATCAAAGACTTCTCTAAGGGACGTTTATCTTGGCTTTTACTGCTGGCTTTTATTGTCTTTTTTGAAGCGTGCGCTCTCTTCTTCCAACACGTGATGATGCTTGGTCCTTGCGTGATGTGTATCTATGAGCGCGTTGCTATGCTCGCTATCGGTGTTGCCGCCATGATTGGTGCGATTGCCCCGAATAACCCAATATCACGCTGGTTAGGCCTTGCTAGCTGGGGATTTGGCGCATACAAAGGTTTGATGCTTGCTTTAGAGCACGTCGATTACCAGTTCAATCCGTCCCCTTTCGCAACCTGCGACTTATTCGTAACCTTCCCTAGCTGGGCGCCTTTAAACCAATGGGCTCCGTGGATGTTTGAGGCTTACGGCGATTGCAGCAAGGTTGTGTGGCAGTTCTTCGATCTTTCTATGCCTCAGTGGCTAGTAATTATCTTTGCAGGTAACTTGGTTGCTTTCGGTATTGTGGTTATTTCTCAATTTGTGAAGTCGAAAAAGGACTTGCAGTAAGCCGTTGACACTTGGACAACAAAAAAGTCGACCACGAGGTCGACTTTTTTATTACTTAAGCTTTTGAACATATTAAGAGAGTCTGTTATTCACACAAACTAAGTTGCTCAACAAGCCGTGATTAGCTGCTTTTACCGCAGCATTGTTTAAACTTCTTGCCGCTTTCACAAGGGCAAAGGTCGTTTCGACCAATGTCTTTAAACGGGTTCACGCTCTGGGACTTATTGCCCAACATAGCTTCATCCGCTGCCATTGCCACTTCTGAGATCATCAGATCGACTTGACCCACTAAATCGGCAAGCGATGGTGGGTTAGTAAGCCCTGCAGCGATCATTTGTTGTTGAGTTTGCTCTTCATCAATCGCAAGCATCAAGGTGGTTAAGAGCGCTTGCAACATGCGCAGAGTACCATCCGCGACTGTCACGCTCTGCCACTGCTCTTCCACTGTTGGCCAAACCATCATGAAGCCTTCAGAAAAATCAGCGAACTGTTCGTTAAAGTCACCTTCAGCCAGTACGTCTGTTAATAGGTATTCATTACGCTGAATCAGGTTGTGCTGGCGATTAATCTGTTCTGTTACCGTTGTTACCAGCTCTTTACCCGCTTCAGGCGCAACGATAACCAGCCACTCTTCTGGATCGAGTGGTTTGGTCGCTAAGTTAGAGGCAAGGATTGCACCTTCCATAAACTGCGGAGTAATGTCAGTGATTGATTCTGGTAGGCTTAATAATTGATATGTCATGAAAGCTCTGGATATTGGGCATTTTCGATATTATAACGCCATCCTCCCAAAGATGTCGCTATTAAGAGACGAAACCATCATTAAGACATGCACCACACTCATAGTGACAATTCTGTAAGCACACCGTACAATCACGCCTCGAATTTTTCGGTTCATTCAGTTTTGGTAAAGCAACATGCGCGTAATACTTGGCCCTATGGAGGGCGTTCTAGACCACCTAATGCGTGAAATTCTCACAGAGATTAATGATTACGATCTCTGTGTGACAGAGTTTGTGCGCGTCGTAGATCAACTTCTTCCCCCGCATGTGTTCCACCGTATTTGCCCTGAGCTACATCAAGGCTCTCAGACCATGGCTGGTGTGCCAATCCATCTCCAACTTCTAGGGCAACACCCAAATTGGATGGCCGAGAATGCTTTTCAAGCTGCTAGCTTAGGCGCGAAAGGGATCGATCTTAATTTTGGTTGCCCAGCAAAAGCGGTCAACAAAAGTAATGGTGGCGCTTCATTGCTAAAAGAGCCAGAGCTCATCTATCAAGTGGTGAACGCCTGTCGAGAAGCGGTACCGGCACACATTCCTGTGTCCGCAAAGATTCGATTAGGTTGGGAGCATCCGGAAGAGTGCTTTGAAATCGTCGATGCCATCGAACAAGCCAAAGCTGACGAACTCACCGTGCATGCAAGAACCAAAGTTGGCGGCTATAAAGCCAGCGAAATCAAATGGGACTTCATCAATCAAATAAGAGAAAAAACATCTCTGCCGTTGATTGCTAATGGGGAGATCTGGAACTATCAAGATGGTCAAGATTGCATAGAAGCAACAGGCGTCGATTCATTAATGGTCTGCCGTGGTGCTTTCAATATTCCAAACCTTGGTAACGTCGTTAAGCACAACCACCAGAAAATGCCGTGGGATAAAGTCATTGAACTTTTGCTGCGCTATTCAGAGTTTCAAATTAAAGGGGACAAAGGCATGTACTACCCCAATAGAGTGAAGCAGTGGTTTGTTTATCTAAGTAAAGGCTACCCTGAAGCGAACGAACTGTTTAAAGAAATTCGTACTTTCAAAAAGGCGCCACCGATTGTAGAACGCCTTCAGCGTTATCAAGAAGAACGCCGCCAACCTGTTTAAGATTATGTTTAGGGTTAAATACCCAACGCTACAAACGTGTTTACCGGTGCAAATAAGCTTTGCTTGGTAGACACGTTCGCTCTTCCCTCTTTCATTTTCATTTTCATTTTCATACAAAGCATCGATTCAATAACGTGGTTAAAATTCAAGACGGTCTTTACCCGTCGTCTTAGCCACGTACAGCTTTTCATCGGCGTACTTAAATATCTCATCGAAGTTAAGTTTACTTTGCTCAGTTTCAACAATGCAGACACCGCCAGACACCGTAAATCCATTTGGAATAATGTCGGCTGAAGTGGAACAAATCGCATTCTTCACTCGCTCTAATGTTCTCATCAAAGTTTCACGATCTTCGCCTTTCATATAAACGACAAACTCTTCACCGCCAAACCGTGCTGCAACGTCACTGCTTCGAATACTGTTGCTGATCTGACGCGACATATAACGAATCACATCATCCCCCTTATCGTGGCCGTAGGTGTCGTTAATTGACTTAAAATCATCAATATCGAAGACGGTTAATGCAAACAGTTGATCGTGCTCTACACTGCGCCAGAACGCTTCTAAGCCACGACGATTCAATAACCCTGTCATAGGGTCTTTGGCTGCGAGATCTTTGAAGTAACCACGTTCAATATTGGAATTGACGTAGAAGAAGATGGTTACTGAGAACAGATACACAATGATGGCAACAATAAGGCTGTCTTTCTCGTAGACGAAAAAGTGCTCAACCTCTTTCGCGATGTCTAATTTGTAATACATCGCATGGTGAGACGAGACACCATCCAGTTTGATCTCGTGATAAAACGCCGCAGAATCTACCGGAGTCGCTAAAGTGGTATCAATGATATCGATCCGACCTGCAAGATGCTCATTCGAGTTTGCGAGCAGCTTGTCAGCATTAATATCCACCGACAGCATCCCTTGGTGAACGCCTTTATGGAATACAGGGATCGTCATACTGATTATACGGTCAAGGGAATCAAAACGATAACCAGGGCCTGAAAGGGTGAGTTGGTCAGGGTTGTTGGCTGTTTTCTGCCAATAAGGACGACTCTTTATGGTCGAGAGTAACTCTTTGCTCAGCCCTTTGGCAAAACCTTCAGGTGAAGAGATCACATAGCCGCTCGTATCAATAAAGTGCACGCCGGCATGGTATTCATCAAGCTGGGATAAAAATGAAAGAATAGGAGCTAACGCTATTTTTTCTGACGCGCTCTTATAACTATCACTGCTTTCAGAACAAAGAGACTCTTGACCAATTAGCATATAGTCGATATCGACAGAGGGAATGTCTGAGGTTTTACCGTCGGCAAGTAGCAATACATCAATAGGCCAGATTTGGCAAAGACCATCCACAACATGTTTGTTGTGATCAAGAAAGAGAGGGTTTCCTGATTTATAATAGTTGGAGAAGCTGTAGTCTAGGGCTGTCGCCACTTTTGTGGTTCTTTTGAACACATCTTCAATACGATGAAACTCACTACTGATATCTTTTTCTACCGCGTCAAAATGATTCTTTCCTATTAGGCCAAGTAACATCGCGGCGATCACAGCGGGAAACCCGAAAACAAAGGTTAGGCTAAAGTGCCTATTTACTTTCATATAATGTGCTCTTAGCGTTCAGCTATTTTCATTTTCCCCATTAATATTATTACATTAATCGGCAATTCGCTCGACGTAAAATAATGTAAATTGATATTAACGACACACCTAACGGTCAAATAACCGCTTACAAATGAATAAAATAGAGAAGCGCCAACATATAGAGCAGGTGAGTTTGTTATCTGAGCCCATTTCAATGCTGTTAATAATATGACTTATGGCCTATTAGCTCACCTAACACCAAACTCAATTCACCGGCTAATGACCGCACGCTCAATCACAGATTGAGGCACTGTCACGCCAAGCTCACGAGCAGCATCTAGGTTGACCACCAGCTGAGAGCTCTGCGCAGTTTTGACACTCAACTTCCCGGGCTTCTGTCCTTCCAAAATGGCTGCGACATAATCCGCGGTCTGAACCCCAACATCATAATAATCTAGACCTAAACCAGCAATCGCTCCCTTTCCGACATAAGATGTGGCGCCTGCGACGACTGGCGTATCTGCATGGTTAGCCGCTTTGATAAGACCCTCCATGCCGCTTGCAACCGTATTATCGGTCAAGGCATAGATAACATCGGACTTCTTAGCAATGGATTCTGCCTTTGCTTCGACATCGTCAACAGTCAGCGCTTTTTCGGTGTGAAGTGTATAACCGAAATCTCGAGTTGCCTTTCTCAATAACCCAACTAACGCAACGGCATTTGCTTCTGCTGGGTTGTAAACTACACCGATTGAATTAGCTTCAGGGAGCAGTTCTTTGATTAATGACACATGCTGAGTGATCGGAGATAAGTCAGAAAGCCCCGTGACATTACGCCCCGGCTTTTCTAATTGTTTAACGAGCCTAGCGCCGATAGGATCCGTAACCGCGGTAAACACGATAGGAATCGAGCGAGTCGCCGACACTAAGGCTTGTGAAGTCGGTGTCGCGATACCAACAAGTACATGTGGATTTTCACTGACGAGCTCTCTGGCAATCTTGGCTGCCTGAGCCGGGTTACCATTCGCCATTTCATAGGAGAATTCTAAGTTCTTACCGGGTTCATAACCATTGGCTCTCAATCCTTCAAGAAGCCCTAAACGTGTCGCATTCAGATCTGGATGGTCAACAACTTGTGAAACCGACACTTTGGCAACGTTTGCCATTGCATTGCCAGTCCATAGCAACATCAAGCAACTTAAAACCGCTGCCAATACCTTTCTTACAGAACTCATTATCGCTCCCTGAATCAAGCTCTACCCGTCATTACTCGCTCAAAGAGAACAACATCAAAATCACTATTGACATTATTACCAGTAACCATTGATAACTTGAAGTGATATTTAACAAAAATACAACAAGGCTCGAGTTATGTGAGAAAGGTTATATTGACTTCGGAGGAAGGTAAGAAACCAAGTGAATAAGGACAGGTAAGCTAAACGGAAAGTAAGCGAGGTAACAAAAAGAGGAGCAAATCTGAGAACAAGCTATAGAAGATGAATAGTTGTTCTCAGACAAGAGGGAGAGCTGGGATTCTTTAGAACCAACGCTCCATTGAGGATTTATCTAACTGACGAAAGGCACGATTTAAAATGATTGCCAATTCTTTATAGCGAGGGCGCGGCTTCATAGGCTCTAACGCAAAACCCGTTTCAGTGATCTTTTCATGCAGTTCGCGGTACCACGATACTAGCGCCGGCGGAAGTTGTGTATTTGAGCGATTGCCCAACCACCACATACCTTGTAGCGGCAAGCTGATCGCAAACAAAGCCATAACCACAGCCTGTGGCATCGCTTGGTAATTATTAAAGACCATTTGTGTAAGAACACTGATAGCGGCAATCGCAGGCATCACTTTCACGCCAAAACGGGTCGCTTTAATAATGCGTTGTTCTGGGAAGATCGCGTTTAACTCTTTTCGGACGGGCCAGAGATCCATGTACTTTTGGCCATCTTTTAAACTACTAGCTAAACCAACTCTATTGCTCATATGAGTCTCCCATTAAAAAAAAGTTGAAATCATCAACTAAAAACACAAAAATTTGACGAAAAATAATATTCTTTCAAATTTTTTTGTTATATTTGCACAATATCGCTATTATTTGCAGACCTCAATCTCATTGTTGCCCTTATTTACAATTTAAGCAACTTTGAGAAGACTTCTGCAAGGAATGCACAAGCCTCTTTTTGATAAAGAGCGCTTTCACTTTATACGGAAATTAACGTTTTTTTGACCAAGGTTAGTACGCAAGCCTATGTGCTTCGACTATTCTTGAGATTAATTTTCATCCTTAACTGATTTCGATCAGAAAAATAAACAGGTAGTCATTAATGTCTAAGCTAGTTTTAGTTTTAAACTGTGGTAGTTCTTCTCTTAAATTCGCTGTTGTTGATGCAGAAACAGGTGCAGAGCACCTAACTGGTCTTGCTGAGTGTCTAGGTCTTCCAGAAGCTCGTATGAAGTGGAAACTTGATGGCAAGCATGAAGCACAACTAGGCGCGGGCGCAGCTCACGTAGAAGCACTATCTTTCATGGTAGAAACTATTCTTGCTTCTAAGCCTGAGCTTAAAGCTAACCTTGGCGCTATCGGTCACCGTATCGTACACGGTGGCGAGCAGTTCACTTCTTCTGCACTTATCACTGATGAAGTGCTTAAGGGTATTCAAGACGCTGCGACTTTCGCACCTCTTCACAACCCAGCTCATCTTATCGGTATTGAAGCGGCTCAACAAAACTTCCCAGGCCTTAAAAACGTTGCTGTTTTTGACACTGCATTCCACCAAACAATGCCTTCTGAGTCTTACCTATACGCTCTGCCGTACAACCTGTACAAAGAGCACGGCATCCGTCGTTACGGCATGCACGGTACTTCTCACCTATTCATCACTCGTGAAGTTGCAGGCCTACTAAACAAGCCAGTTGAAGAAGTTAACATCATCAACTGTCACCTAGGTAACGGTGCTTCTGTATGTGCAATCAAGAACGGTCAATCTGTAGACACTTCTATGGGTCTTACTCCTCTTGAAGGTCTTGTAATGGGTACTCGTTGTGGTGACCTAGATCCTGCGATTATCTTCCACCTACACGATGCTCTTGGTTACTCTGTTGAAGAAATCAACAACATGCTGACTAAAGAGTCTGGTCTTGCTGGTCTAACTGAAGTGACTTCTGACTGTCGTTTCGTTGAAGACAACTACGGTGAGAAAGAAGAAGCAACTCGTGCAATGGACGTGTTCTGTCACCGTCTAGCTAAGTACGTTGCTGGTTACACTGCAACTCTAGAAGGTCGTCTAGACGCAATCACTTTCACTGGCGGTATCGGCGAGAACTCTGGCCCAATCCGTGAAATGGTTCTTAACCGCCTAGGCATCTTCGGCATCGAAGTTGACGGTGAAGCTAACCTTAAAGCTCGTTTCGGCGGCGAAGGTACTATCACTACAGCTAACAGCCGTATCCCTGCAATGGTTATCTCTACTAACGAAGAGCTAGTAATTGCTGAAGACACTGCGAAACTAGCAGGTCTTTAATTGATTTTCCTGACTAGCTTCACTCGAAGCTAGTCAGTTTTTCATATCAAGAAAATGGGGCTCAACTTCTATTCCTACCCCAATTTTAATATCGGTGGGAATAGCAGTTGAGCTTTTTTTATTTCCAATAGTTAAAGGTGTTCGTCAATGTCCCGTACTATTATGCTTATCCCTACAAGCGCTGGTGTTGGTCTTACTAGTGTTAGCATGGGTGTTCTTCGCGCTATGGAGCGTAAAGGCGTAAGTGTTTCTTTCTACAAGCCAATCGCTCAGCCTCGTAGCGGTGGTAACCAACCAGATCTAACGTCTACTATCATCAGCGCAAACAGCGACATTAAGATTGGTGAGCCAATCGCAATGACTAAAGCTGAAGCTTTGATCGGTAGTGAAAAAATGGACGAGCTTCTTGAGTCAGTTGTTGAGCAATACAACAAGATCAACAAAGACGCAGAAGTAACGCTAATCGAAGGTCTAGTACCTACTCGTAAGCACCCATTTGCTAACCAAGTGAACGCGGAAATCGCAAAAACACTTGGCGCGGAGATCGTATTCGTTGCGACTCCTGGTACTGACAACCCTACGCAGCTTAAAGAGCGTATAGAAGTAGCATGTTCTAACTTCGGCGGTACTAAGAACAAAAACATCAAAGGCGTAATCATCAACAAGCTTAACGCTCCTGTTGATGAGGCTGGCCGTACTCGCCCTGACCTATCTGAAATCTTTGATGATGCAGACAGCGCTCAGCAAGCGAACCTTGAAGTAATGCAAATCTTCAACTCTAGCCCTATCCGTGTTCTTGGCTGCGTGCCATGGAGCATCGATCTAATCGCAACTCGTGCGGTTGATATGGCTAAGCACCTTAACGCTGAAATCGTTAACGAAGGTGAAATCTCAACTCGTCGTATTAAGAGCATCACTTTCTGTGCACGTTCTCTACCGCACATGATTGAGCACTTCAAACCAGGCTCACTGCTAGTAACTTCTGCAGACCGTCCTGACGTTATCGTTGCTGCGGCTCTTGCTGCGAAAAACGGTGTTGAGATTGGCGCAATCCTGCTTACTGGCGGTTACGACATTCCAGAAAGCATTGCTAACCTTTGTGCACCAGCATTCGCTTCAGGTCTACCGATCTTCAAGGCTCAAGGTAACACTTGGCAGACATCTCTAAACCTACAGAGCTTCAACCTAGAAGTTCCTGCAGACGATAAAGAGCGTATCGAGTTCGTTAACGATCACGTTGCAAGCCACATTGATGGCCCTTGGATTGATTCTCTATCTGAAGGTACTCAAGGCATCCGTCGTCTAAGCCCACCAGCATTCCGTTACCAGCTAACTGAATTTGCTCGTAAAGCGGCTAAGCGCATCGTTCTTCCTGAAGGTGATGAGCCACGTACAGTTAAAGCTGCGGCTATCTGTGCTGAGCGCGGTATCGCAACGTGTGTACTTCTAGGTAACCCTGAAGAAATCCGTCGCGTTGCAGCGCAGCAAGGTGTTGAGCTTGGCGCTGGCGTTGAGATCATCGATTCTGCATCAGTTCGCGAAAACTACGTAGCTCGTCTAGTAGAACTTCGTGGCGCTAAAGGTATGACTGAAGTTGTTGCTCGTGAGAAGCTAGAAGATTCAGTATTCCTAGGTACTATGATGCTTGAAGCTGGCGAAGTTGACGGCCTAGTTTCTGGTGCTGTTCACACAACGGCGAACACTATCGTTCCTCCGTTCCAGATCATCAAGACTGCTCCTGATGCTTCTATCGTATCTTCGATCTTCTTCATGCTTCTGCCTGATCAAGTTCTTGTATACGGTGACTGTGCGATCAACCCAGATCCAACAGCTGAACAGCTTGCTGAAATCGCTATCCAATCTGCAGATTCTGCTGCGGCATTCGGTATCGACCCACGCGTTGCTATGATCTCTTACTCTACTGGTGAATCTGGTAAGGGTGCAGACGTAGATAAAGTACGTGAAGCGACGAAGCTTGCTCAAGAGAAACGTCCAGATCTAGTGATCGACGGTCCTCTACAATACGATGCTGCTATCATGGAAAACGTTGCTGCTTCTAAAGCACCGAACTCTCCAGTAGCTGGTAAAGCGACAGTATTCGTATTCCCAGACTTAAACACGGGTAACACGACTTACAAAGCTGTACAGCGTTCAGCAGATCTAGTATCTATCGGTCCAATGCTTCAAGGTATGCGCAAGCCAGTAAATGACTTGTCTCGTGGCGCTCTAGTAGACGATATCGTTTACACAGTAGCTCTAACGGCTATCCAAGCAGACCAAGCTGCACAAGCTGAAGAAAAAGTAATTAACTAATTTTTCTTTTGTAAAAAGCAAAAACCCTAGATGTTTATCTAGGGTTTTTTTATGTCTGGAGTAAAGGAACTACTTGGTAAGCCTAGCCTCGACCATGTGGTGATTCTAAGTCTAGCTCTGGTCCTTTGGGTACAACTTGAGTCGGATTGATACCAGTGTGGCTGTAGTAGTAGTGACGCTTGATATGATAGAAATCGGTCGTCTCTTTAATACCCTTTATTTGGTACAACTCTTTTAAGTAACCTTGAATATGTGGGTAGTCAGCAATTCGCTGCTTATTACACTTAAAGTGCCCAACATAAACCGCGTCAAATCGAACCAGAGTAGTGAACAAGCGCCAATCCGCTTCTGTAATCTCGTTACCCGCTAAATAGCGATGTTCGCTAAGGTGAGCGTCTACTTTGTCTAGGGCTTCAAACAAGGCGTCATAAGCTTCTTCGTAGGCTTCTTGTGTTGTCGCAAAGCCAGTACGATAAACACCGTTGTTGATGTTTGGGTAGATATAATCATTCCACTCATCAATCTTCTTGGACAACTCCCACGGGTAGTAATCATCGGTGTTACCCGTTAGCTCATTAAACTCTGAGTTAAACATGCGAATGATTTCAGACGACTCGTTACTCACAATGGTGTTGGTTTTCTTATCCCACAACACAGGCACCGTTACTCGACCTGAATAGTCCGGTTTGGCTTGAGTGTAGATTTGGTGCATTCGGGTATGACCAAACAGAGGTTCAGGTAACCCCATTTGCCAACCTTCACTCATCATGTCTGGGCAAACGACTGTCACGTCAATGTGATCGGTTAGGTCTTTCAGCTCGCGGAAGATAAGGGTTCTGTGCGCCCAAGGGCAAGCTAACGATACGTATAGATGGTAACGGCCGCTTTCCGGCTCAAACTGCGCGCCCGGTTTATTCTCCACCCAGTGACGAAAGCCCGCATCTTCACGAACGAACTTACCACCGCTTTCTTTGGTGTCGTACCACACATCGTGCCAAACACCTTCAACTAACTTACCCATATCCAAACCTCTGTCATCCAAGCTTTTCTCTAGTATAAAAAAAGCCAACTTTTTCAAAACTAGAAGAAGTTGGCTTAGTTGTTCGAATTATTTGATGAAGCTTATTTAATATGGATCTTTAGATAATCGAGTAGGAGGAGGCCT
>NZ_JBFRLK010000006.1:0-4514 GCF_041469805.1 Vibrio sp. 10N.286.48.C11
GTCTTTAAAGTGTGCGAGCGCAAGTAAACGCATCTTCATCTGAATGGTTTTTTGCTGGCTCGCAAGCTTTTTGAAGTCAGTGTTATTAAGGCTATCCATGGCTAAATTTCACAATAATTCATCAATCTTAATTAGACCACATTTTTACTTTAATTGGTATTAGGTGTTCCTCAAACCAACTCATGATTACGACTACATTATTTCTGATTCCAGCTGTGAGGTGACTCGAGCATTATTTCAAACGTATATAGCTTTAAGTTTAGCATTCAGATACTCGAGCCATACGCGCTGTAGATGTTTCCTTTATTAAGTGAGCGGCTCTCAGTATTAGTTAACAGCCTTTCGGCTACGAAATCTGACTTCTGCTCTATCTGTGAATCTATAGGATACGTGTAATTAGGGCTCTATCATGGAGGCTTCTCTTAAGAACGCTAGAGCTCATAATGAGTCGACTTAATGTCTCTTGTTATGCATTGAGCTTAAAACCACTCTCGATGGTATTGAGTGACTCGTTCTAAGTACTTCAAAGGGTGAAAGTAGGCTAGATTCAGCTTAAAGGTGAGAGTCGCTAAGTGTGTTCCCAAGTGGTGCCTGAGGGGTATATAAGCTAAGAAATAGAGCATCCCTCGTATTCGTGAAGTGACGTTTATCACCCTGCGGATTTAGATTCTTTGGTTCTAGGTGCTGGTATACTAGGGGTTACCACTCTGTCTTCGATTTTGATGTGTTTGTTGACTCGATATTAATCAGTCGTGTTGACCGTTTTGCTCTGAGCATATTGATTTCTTGCTGGTTAGTTCAAGCTATGTTTTGGTTATTGCGACTAAGATGAAGCTAGAAGGTCACTACTGTTTGCTTAGTAGAAATAAAAATCCCCCAAATCATCGGCGGATAGTTTTGTGATTCTTTTCAGAATTAGATAAAGCCTTAAACCTAATGGGTCGAATTATGAAATTGAGTTTTAACTTTGAAGATGCGAGCCAGATCTTTGTGGGATCTTTTGCCTTGGCCGTGCCGATTTCTTTTTCTGAAGAGGCTTGGAAGTTAGGGGAGACTTTACCTACCGCTAATCTATTGCTGCTATTTTTACTGTCTGCGGTGTTCTTAGGCTTCTATACGTATGAGAGTGTCTTTCAAAAAGATGTTGTTGCTCGGTTGCCGGTGTTTATTTTCAGAATAGTGATTGCTTATGTTATGACGGCATTGGTCGTTGCTTTGGTACTGACTTGCCTGGACAAATTACCTCTATTGAGTGATCCCGTCGTATCGATCAAAAGAGTGATTGTTATTTCAATGCCAGCCTCTATGGGCGCTATTGTAGTGGATAGTTTTGATAAAGAGTAATCTGTGTATCAATTTGGATTGAAGTGTCTTACAGAGCTTTTCAGCGCTTACTTGATTCGTTATTTAGCTTTCTTACCTCCAAACTTAGTATTGATTTTTTCAACCGATCTCCTAGTCAATAAAATGAGTAGCAACGTACTGTGACTGACTCTTACGTGAATGTGTCGTTTGTTGTTGGGAGATTTTGAAGAGCATTAAGTAGCGAAGATTTGTAGCTTTGGAAGGATATAAAAACGGTTGGTTTCTGAATTGAATATGGTATTTGAAAGGTGAGGGTAGTTGTATTAATAAGTTAGGATCTTTAGATGCAAAAAAGCCGCATCAATGATGCGGCTTCTTTTAATTGGCTCCCCTTGCAAGACTTGAACTTGCGACATACGGATTAACAGTCCGCCGTTCTACCGACTGAACTAAAGGGGAATTGATTGTTTAGTCTCTAATCAAGAGAATGGTGCCGACTACCGGAATCGAACTGGTGACCTACTGATTACAAGTCAGTTGCTCTACCTACTGAGCTAAGTCGGCATCATGAATCAAAAAGCTTATGCTTGATGATTAACTTGGCTCCCCTTGCAAGACTTGAACTTGCGACATACGGATTAACAGTCCGCCGTTCTACCAACTGAACTAAAGGGGAATTATTCTTAAAGCTTTAAAGAAATGGTGCCGACTACCGGAGTCGAACTGGTGACCTACTGATTACAAGTCAGTTGCTCTACCTACTGAGCTAAGTCGGCACATAATATTTCTTTGTGCTTTACTGTTGTTGTCTAAGACACCAACAAATAAATTGTGGTGCCCGGAGGCGGAATCGAACCACCGACACGAGGATTTTCAATCCTCTGCTCTACCGACTGAGCTATCCGGGCGACGAGGTGTATTAAACGTGTTTTCGCGTTCTGGGTCAACATTAAATTGCAAAAAAAGTATCGTTTGATGTTTTTCTATACTTAGTGGGTTGTTTTTGCTCATTTGGGGTGAAAAACCTAGGTCTAGCATGCCCTAAAAGATAGTAAAACTACGGTTAACTACACTGAATGGGCGCCGAAATAAAAAAAGCACGTATGAAAACGTGCTTTTTTATTTGAGAATTTTCTAGGGAGTTTAGTGTTTTACTTCAAACCTATTAACCCAAGCTTCTAATTCGTTGGAAAGAGAGGCAAGAGTTTGGGTGCTGTTATGACTTTCTGTTACGACATTGCTCAGTTGGTTACCGCTCTCTTCGATCATATTGATACGCTTCGACATATCATCGCTCACCTGAGTCTGCTCAGCGGCCGCTGTTGCGATTTGATGACTCATTGATGAAATGGACTCTAATGCGACAACAATCTGTTGTAGTGCTTCAGAGGCGTTTTGAGACTCTGTTACGGTGCTTTCACTGGTCGCGGCACACACTTCCATGGTTTGAATTGCGTTGCGAGATCCCTCTTGAAGGTTATTAATCATTAATTGGATTTCTTTTGTGCTCGATTGTGTTCTGCCTGCAAGGTTACGAACCTCATCTGCTACAACAGCAAATCCACGACCTTGTTCGCCAGCTCGAGCTGCTTCAATGGCTGCATTTAGTGCCAATAGGTTAGTTTGCTCCGCTATATCACCAATCACATCCAATACTTTTGCAATGTTGTTTACATCGTTATCTAGGTTAGCGACAGCTTCGCTTGCTGTGCCTAGTTGGCCTGCTAAGCCTTGAATGTTATCTACTGTGTTGTGAATGAGTTGTTGGGTATGCTGGCTCTGTTTGTCGGCCTCGTCGGTGTTGCGCGCGGTATCGCTAGCTGAAGCAGCTACGTTATTGGCTGAAGAGGCCATCTCGGTCATTGCTGTCGCGATCATCTCTGTTGATTGCTGTTGGGTGTCTGTCAGTTGACCAATTGACCCAGCGCGATCTTCTACGCGCTGCAGTTCGCCTCTTAATGCCAGCATTGAAGCGTCAAGGTTTGAATTCGACCTTGTGCTACGGCTTGTACTGCTTCTCGTACGTCTTTAGGTTCGCCGCCAAGAAGCGCTAGCATGCGTTTAATGGATACAATTAGGCTCGCCAGAATAAGACCAGCAATCACGACACAAAGGAATAGCTGCCATTGAGCAGTAGACCAAAAACGAGCGTTAACTTCATTGAACCCGATACCAGTGCCGACAACCCAACCCCAATGTGGCGTTTTCTCTGCAATAGACAGTTTTTCTTCAATCGTTCCATCTGGCAGTTTTTGTGTCCAGGTGTACTCAATGATCTCGCCAGTACGATTACCAAGTACTCTTTGGATTAGCTGCCCAACACTATTGCCGTCGCCATCTTTAAAGTCGTTAAAACTGGTTCCGTGCAGTTGAGGATCTAATGGTGTCGCGATAAACGTCATGTTCTCATCGGCTACGTAAACATATTCATTATCTTTATAGATGTTGTTGCGTAGAAGGCGAGTAGCTAGTTGCTTGGCTTGCTCTTCTTCTAGTGTGCCATCAATCGCCATTTTTTCGACTTCAGTAAGAATGCTGTATGCGCTCTTAAACAGCTCTGTTACGCGAGCTTTGTTGTCCATGTTGCTAGCAACTCTTAAGGTCCATAAGCCTGTAGCCGTCAGTGCTAGCAGGGCGATCAAGATGATGCCCGATAATAAGTAAGCTTGCGTTTTTAGTTTCATATTTCCCCGCGCAGCGATTCAATAATTAGTATTAGGTATAATTCATCGAATCTTAATCTAAGTGGTGTAAGGCAGATATTAGAAAGACATCAAAGTATGATAGGGATTAAATTTTCGAAGAAAAAAAAGTAACAGGACTTGGTTCTATTTGTTTTAATGTGAATATTAGCGGGTCATGAACTTTATAAGGCGTTGGTTCTGTTGTAGTGGATATGCTTTATAGAACTTAGAATCAACTGCTGTAGTAAGAGTACTAAAAGGAGATAACTCAATTTATCGAGACTGATTAAGAGTTAGTGAGGAGCTGATGTGTATATTGAATAGAGTTTGTTTTTGTTCAAACGAAAAAAAGCCAAGTCTTTCGACTTGGCTTTCTTGAATGTGGCTCCCCTTGCAAGACTTGAACTTGCGACATACGGATTAACAGTCCGCCGTTCTACCAACTGAACTAAAGGGGAATTATTTGTGTCAACATCAGGTCTATAAAGACCATTATTTGTTAAGCACCAAATAATGGTGCCTCGA
>NZ_JBFRLK010000006.1:5368-41891 GCF_041469805.1 Vibrio sp. 10N.286.48.C11
GTCGGCACACTAAATTCTTTGCTTAAAGAGTTAAACTCTTCAATTAAAACCTCATATAAAATGAAGTCCTTTAAAAATGGCTCCCCTTGCAAGACTTGAACTTGCGACATACGGATTAACAGTCCGCCGTTCTACCAACTGAACTAAAGGGGAATTACTTGTCTCAACATCAGGTCTATAAAGACCATTATTTGTTAAGTACCAAATAATGGTGCCTCGAGGCGGAATCGAACCACCGACACGCGGATTTTCAATCCGCTGCTCTACCGACTGAGCTATCGAGGCAAAAGAATGGTGCCGACTACCGGAGTCGAACTGGTGACCTACTGATTACAAGTCAGTTGCTCTACCTACTGAGCTAAGTCGGCACACTAAATTCTTTATGCTTTTGTCCGTGTTGTTACTCCCTGTTAAAGAGTGTTGACACCAACAAATCAAATTGTGGTGCCCGGAGGCGGAATCGAACCACCGACACGAGGATTTTCAATCCTCTGCTCTACCGACTGAGCTATCCGGGCAACGGAGCGCTATTAAACGGATTTTCTGCATAACCGTCAACTCCTTTTTTGAAAATAACTAAAAAAACCGTTCGTTCGTTGTTTTTTTATTCAAAAGTGAGGGTTATGTTTTACCTTGGTTAAATTCTTTTTTGAATTGCGTTACTTTTTCGAGGTATCGGCGCGACTCTTTATTTGGATGCTTCTTGGTAAGCGCCCAGTAGGCTTGGCTCGGTTGCAGCGAGTTTAAGTCTTGCATTGCTCGCTTTCTGTCCTTACTGAAGGTATTGAGTACGCCACCAGTACCGCCGTTATAGGCTGAAATCATACTGTATTCAAGCGTTAATGGGTTTTTTACGTCTTTCAAATAACGATTTTTAAGGATGTAAAAGTATGCGGTGCCAGCATCAATGTTGTTTTCTGGATTGAATAAGTACTCAGGGCTTGGTTCACCAGGTTTCTTTTTGACGTGTTCAAATACATCTCGACCAGCGGTTTTAGGTACCACCTGCATAAGACCATAAGCATTAGCCCAGCTTACGGCGTACGGGTTGAAGCTACTCTCTGTCTTGATGATAGCGTAGATTAAATCTTCAGGGATGTCATAACGCTGAGACGCTCGTCGAACGATGTCGGCATATTGATAACTACGCTGGCTAGCGTGGTCGGCCACCATTGGGATTTCAACGTAGTAGGCTTTTTTAAAGTCGACTTCTTTGGTTTTTAGGTTATTCGCGATCAGGTAATCCGCAAACTGGTTCGCTCGCCAAGTCCATTGAATGGGCTTTTTTTCTTGGTCTACGACCTGATTATAGAGGAAAGGTTTGCCTTCTAGCTTGATGCTTTTAGAAGAGAATAGATCGACATGCGCCGGATCATCTGGCGTCAAAAGGGTCGTCATGATCGCATTTTTGAGGTGTTTTTTCGGTTCGGTAGAGGAAACCGTTTCCACCGTTATCAGGCCTTGGCTAAAATTCACTTCTGAACGACTTAAGTAATTATCTATGTATTTCACATAGTTACTCTTACCTGCTATCTTGATTTCACTGCTACCCCAACGTTTTTGAATGTTGCCTGAAAAGCTATCTATTAATGAATCTAGCGCCCCGGTATCTTTTTCAAATTGTCCGGGTAGCTCAGCTAAATTCTTCACAAACCGGTTGGTTGGCTCGTAATTGACATCATAAATGCTTTCGACAAATTCACGGCTGCAGCCAGTTAATAACATGGCTGTTAGGAAGTAACTTAGCTTTTTCATAGTTCCTCATACAAAAATGACATCGCAGCGTTAACCATGATGTCATTAAAAATTGCTTAAATAAATGTCTTATTCGCTTGGTGGAGTATAGCCATCAATTACGACATCTTTACCTTCAAAAAGGAAGTTAACCATCTCAGTTTCAAGAAGTTTACGATGCTCAGGATCCATCATGTTTAGCTTCTTTTCATTGATAAGCATAGTTTGCTTGCTTTGCCATTGTCCCCAAGCTTCTTTAGACACGTTGTCAAAGATACGCTTACCTAAGTCACCTGGGTAAAGTTGAAAATCTAGGCCTTCAGCATCTTTTTGAAGGCGAGCACAAAATACAGTGCGGCTCATAGTGGTTCCTCTTATCGCGTTCGTTGATTCAAACGTCGTCGTTCAGTTCAAAGGGTAGGCTCTCAATAAGCTGCTTTACAGGAGCGGCTAGGCCAATTTCTTCCGGTTTTGATAAGTTATACCAGAGACCTTTAGCCCCTTCCATTATCAAATCTGGTTGTTTATCTAATTTCACTAATACTGGCGTGATATCTAAGTGGTAGTGGCTGAAAGTGTGTCTAAACGCAATCATGGTCTTGATTGAATCTGTGTTTGTGATTGAACGAAGATCCAATTGGTGTTCGATTTCTGCGTTCTCATTTTGAGGGAAACAGAATAAGCCTCCCCAGATACCTGATTGAGGGCGCTGCTCAAGCCACACTTGGTTATCGTGATACAGGATTACAAACCATGTCTCTTTTACTGGTTTCTCTTTCTTTGGCTTTTTGCCAGGGAAGTCGAGTTGTCTATCGAGTTTTTTAGCTTCACACATGTTTTCAATTGGGCACAGAGTACATTTAGGCTTGCTACGAGTACAAACCATTGCTCCCATATCCATCATAGCTTGATTGTATTTATCGACATCTTGCTTTGGGGTGTGTGCCTCTGCGTGTTCCCAGAGTTGGTTTTCAACCTTCTTTTGACCAGGCCAGCCCTCGACAGCAAAGCTTCTTGCAAGCGTTCGCTTCACGTTACCATCAAGGATCGCATGAGGGAGCTTGTAAACAGAGGACAGAACGGCTGCCGCTGTTGAGCGGCCAATGCCTGGAAGCGCATTCATTTCTTCGAGGGAAAGTGGAAACTCCCCACCATATTGCTCTGCGACGATCTTGGCAGCTTTGTGTAGGTTACGAGCTCGTGCGTAGTAACCAAGCCCTGTCCATAGATGGAGCACTTCATCTTGCTCGGCGTTTGCTAGATCGATAACTGTTGGAAAACGTTCCAAGAAGCGTTGGTAGTATGGAATCACCGTGGTGACCTGAGTCTGCTGAAGCATGATTTCAGATAGCCAAACGGTGTAGGCGGTTTTGTTTTGTTGCCAAGGCAATTCTTTACGCCCGTAGGCGTCATACCACTTTAATATGGCGGTTGCGAAAGGAGTCACGACATGCTCTATGCTTTGCTATTATTAGAAGCGAAATTGCACCACACTTAACGTTGGATGTAAAACAGACAAATTGTGTGGGAATTTATCCACGGAAAGACTTGCACCGGAGGCAATTCTTTGGATAATCCCCGCTTTGATTAATCAATGTGCAGGCAAAAATCAATGAGTGAAGTGACCACTAACGAATATACTGAAGACGGCAAACTGGTTCGTAAGATCCGTAGCTTTGTTCGCCGCGAAGGCCGCTTAACAAAAGGCCAAGAGAACGCGATGAATGAATGTTGGCCAACAATGGGTATCGACTACAACCCAGAGCTTCTTAACTGGAAAGAAGTATTTGGCAACGATAACCCGGTTGTACTAGAGATTGGCTTCGGTATGGGTGCATCACTGGTTGAAATGGCAAAGAACGCACCTGAGAAAAACTTCTTAGGTATTGAAGTTCATAGCCCGGGTGTTGGTGCGTGTTTAGGTACAGCTCGCGATGCTGGCGTAACTAACCTGCGTGTAATGTGTCACGATGCTGTAGAAGTATTTGAACACATGATCCCAGATAGCAGCCTGCATACTCTGCAACTGTTCTTCCCTGACCCATGGCACAAAGCTCGTCACCATAAACGTCGTATCGTTAAGGCTGAGTTTGCAGAGATGGTTCGCGGCAAGCTTCAACTTGATACTGGTGTTTTCCACATGGCAACAGACTGGGAAAACTACGCAGAACATATGATTGAAGTGATGAACGTAGCTCCAGGCTTCGAAAACATCGCTGAAGATGGTGATTACATCCCTCGTCCGGATGAGCGCCCGCTAACTAAGTTTGAAGCGCGTGGCCACCGTTTAGGTCATGGTGTTTGGGACATTAAGTTCAAGCGTACTAAGTAACTTCGAATCAAATTAAGTGAAAGGTAATCCGACTTAGGGTTTAACCCCTACACTTTATGGGATTGATTAAAGCCAACATTATTGTAATGTTGGCTTTTTTGTCCTTAGGCTTTTATTTCAGTAAAGGCTTAACGACAGAAAGTAATACCAATCACAGTAAGTAAGTGATCAGAAATAGCGTAGGAAAAAGGCTTGAGAACAAGGCAGCATTTTTCGATAAGTAGTTACTCTACAATCAAAAATTCTAACGCAGTTATCGAGCATTTTAACAAGCTAGAGTGAGCAGTTATTTACTACGATTGGTATATGTTACACCCCTACAAAAATAACAATATAGAAGTAAGCGCACATGAAACCAACTCAAGCTATTTTGGCCGAGATCTTAGACGAAGTTCGTCCTTTAATTGGACAGGGAAAGGTCGCTGATTATATCCCTGCACTGGCTCGCGTATCGAACCAGAAACTGGCGATCGCGGTATACACCAATGAAGGTGAGGTGATTAAAGCAGGCGATGCTGAAGAAGCATTTTCTGTGCAATCTATTTCTAAAGCCTTGAGCCTGACGCTAGCTATGGTGCTATATAAGCCTGAAGAGATTTGGCAAAGAGTAGGCAAAGAGCCTTCTGGTCAAGCCTTTAACTCGATGATTCAGCTTGAGATGGAGTATGGTATTCCCCGCAACCCGTTCATCAATGCGGGGGCAATTGTCGTTGCAGACCTACTACAAAGCCGCTTGTCTGCGCCTAGGCACCGCTTGTTAGAGTTTGTGCGTCAGTTATCGGGTGATACTCATATTGTGTATGACAAGGTGGTAGCGGCTTCAGAAATGATGCACAGCGATCGTAATGCTGCCATTGCTTATTTGATGCGTTCATTTGGTAATTTTGAGAATGATGTTATCCCAGTTCTGAATAACTACTTCCACGCTTGTGCGCTTAAAATGACGTGTGTGGATTTGGCAAAAACCTTTAGCTATTTAGCAAACAAAGGCGTGTCGGTTCAAACCAAGAAAGAGATCATCACGCCAGTTCAAACCAAGCAGTTGAATGCTTTGCTTGCGACGTGTGGCTTGTACGATGGGGCTGGTGAGTTTGCCTACCGTGTTGGTATGCCAGGAAAATCGGGCGTTGGTGGCGGTATTATTGCTATCGTTCCTGGCGAAATGACGATTGCGGTGTGGTCTCCAGAGCTTGATCCTTCTGGCAACTCGCTCGCAGGTACTAAGGCTCTAGAGTTGCTTTCAGAGCGAATTGGTCGTTCTATTTTCTAAGAGAAAGATTCGAGCACGGACGTTGTCCTATAGAACGCTTCGCTCCGAGAGAGGGCTATAAAACAAAAAGGGTTGACCCTAAAGCCAACCCTTACGCAATGCTTCTCGAATCTCGAATCTCGAATCTCGAATCTCGAATCTCGAACTACTCGTCTTCTTCTGCCATAAAGGCTTCTAACAGATCATTGAGAAACAGCTTTCCTTTTTCAGTGATCTGCCAGTGAGTGTCGGTTTCCTTCAAGTAGCCTAGCTCTTTTGCCCATTCAATCGTTTTTTGAATCGAGTCAAAACCAAGCCCTGTCGTATCAATGAAATCCTGCTTTGGACATGCTTCCATTAACCTAAAGCGGTTCATGAAAAACTCAAAAGGGCGGTCTTCATTCGGCACTTCAAATTCATCTGATAGATAAGGTTTTACCATGTTTTGGTACGCAGCTAGATAGCCTCTAGGGTGCTTAACCTTAGTGGTACGAACAATGCGTCCATCTGTAAAGCTCAGCTTGCCATGAGAGCCACAGCCAATACCTAGATAGTCACCAAAGCGCCAGTAGTTGAGGTTATGTTGGCACTGATATCCCGGCTTGCTGTAGCCTGAAATTTCGTACTGCACATACCCAGCGTCTGCGAGCTTCTTATGGCCTAGGTCGAAGATATCCCAAAGGTCATCATCATCAGGCAGCGTTGGTGTTTTGTAATAGAACATGGTGTTAGGTTCTATTGTTAGCTGATACCAAGATAAGTGCGGAGGGTCGAGTTCTATCGCTTTATCCAAATCAGCCAACGCTTGTTCAATACTCTGATCGGGTAAGCCGTGCATTAAGTCTAAGTTGAAACTATTCAATCCAATCTTATGCGCTAAATGAGCGGCATTTACCGCTTCATCTTGACCATGAATACGCCCAAGTCTTTCCAGTTTCTCTTGCTCAAAACTTTGCACACCCACCGAGATTCGAGTAATGCCTGCCTTTTGGTAACCTGCAAAACGCTCAGCTTCGATAGTTCCCGGGTTGGCTTCCATGGTGATTTCTATTTCAGGTTTGAACGGGATGCGCTGTTCAATGCCTTGTAACAATCGGCCAATTCCTTCAGGAGAAAACAGGCTTGGGGTACCGCCACCAATAAAGATCGAATGCAGTGGGCGAGGCATACCATTGAGCTGATATTTTTCGATATCAGTATCGAGATCTTCAAGCAGTGCATCGATGTACTCTTTTTCAGGGATCTCGGCTTTCAGAGCGTGAGAGTTAAAATCACAATACGGACACTTTTGTACACACCATGGGATGTGTACATAGAGGCTAAGTGCGGGTGGTATTAGCGCTGCATTGTGCATTACAGAGCTTGCTCCTTGAGAGTCTTGAATAGTGACGCAAGCGCTTTACCACGGTGTGATAGTTGTTTCTTACGCGAAGATTCAAGCTCTGCTGAGGCGCAGTTATCTTCTGGTACAAAGAACACAGGATCGTAGCCAAAGCCATTCTCACCGTGTTCTTCAGTAAGAATACGACCTTCCCATTTACCGTGACACACTAGAGGTGTTGGATCATTCTCGTGACGCATTAGCACCAACACACAGTGGAAACGCGCAGTACGCTTTTCAGTTTCGACACCTTGCATCGCATCTAATAGTTTTTTGATGTTCTGCTTATCGGTTGCCCCTTCACCTGAGTAACGCGCTGAATAGATACCTGGCGCACCATTTAAGTAATCAACCTCTAAACCTGAGTCGTCAGCAATGGCTGGCAGCCCTGTTTCTTTCGCTGCGTGGCGAGCTTTGATGATGGCATTTTCAATGAAAGTCGTTCCTGTTTCAGCGACTTCTGAAACGTTAAATTCACTTTGCGCGACAACGTCAAAACCAAACTCAGACAGAATATCTGCCATCTCGCGAACTTTACCTTGGTTGCCTGTTGCTAAAACAATCTTACTCATGGGAATGTAGCTCTAAATAAGTTAATAAATGAAAAGTAAGGTTTGAGCTTACTCTTCTATATAGAATTTCTGTGTGAAACGCAGTGGACCAGTGCCTTTTAGGCCTGCGTTCACATCGATGTCGAAGGTGATGTTTTCTTCGTGAGTTACGGGGAACTCAGCAAGGTAATAAATCGCATCGCCTTCTTTGATTTCTCGAAACTTCAAAGTACGGGTGTTTCCAACGAGGTTCTTCGCTGTTCCCGTAATTTTAGCCGTTGTCGCAGGCCTGCCTAGAGAAGCCTTGTCTAACACGCTGATGTTGAGGATTGCTGAGTATCCATTTCGCTTAAGTTTGTATTGCTTAGCGACTTGCGAAGTTAAGAACGTGGAATTAAAAGCCGAGTAATGAACCTCGACATCCTTAATGTTCTTAAATTGCCCTGCTGAGCTTGGTAAGGCAACAAGAGCGGTGAGTAGTGCTGTTATCCATAAACGCATAATGACTCCAATAAATAGCAAAAAGCCATCATAGGATGGCTTTGACTTCAGTTGGGATTTGGCTTGGCGAGCATATTCGAACTTGCTTGTGCCTACCGAGATCTCCCTTTTCTATCTTAATTTGCCCTTTTGCGACCTTAAACTGTTTCGCAAGGTATTTCGCTAAATGGGCATTGGCTTTGCCATCTACTGGTGGAGCAGTAATGGCAATTTTCAGTTCCTGACCGTGCAAGCCGACAATTTTGTCTCGGCTTGCTTTGGGTTGGATATAGAGCCTAAGAAGAATATCGTCTTCCTCGGCCCAAACCGCTTTTGGCATCGTCAAAGTACCTGATGTTTGTACTTGAATTATAGCTGATACCAAATAGGGCCAATCATGTCGCCCATTAGGAAGTTCGCAAATTGCAGAACAATGAACAGAACCAGTACGCTTAGGTCGAAACCACCCATGTCCGGAAGGATACGGCGGATAGGCACTAGCATTGGTTCAGTCAGTTGATGGAATACGTACTCGATTGGACTACGACCTTGGCTTACCCAGCTTAGGATTGCACGGATAAGTAGAACCCAGAAGATCAAACCACCAGCCGCTTTGAGCAGAGACAGTGCACCAAAGATAAGGAAGCTAATATCGAAAACGGCAGCGCCGCCAGAGATAATCAGGTTTAGAGCAACGAACTTAAGTACACACAGCACATAAGCGAAAACAACGGTCGCTAGATCAAGGCTGCCGATTGATGGAATAACTCGGCGTAGTGGGGCAACAACCGGTTGTGTCGCTTTTACGATGAATTGTGAGAATGGGTTGTAGAAATCTGCACGTGATGCTTGTAGCCAGATACGCAAGATCACAACCATGATGTAAAGATCAAAAACGGTCGAGATCAGAAAGCTCATCGAGTTCATATTGTTTCCTTTTTCGGATTTACTTGTCGCTTAGATATAACCAGAGCGGCAAAATGCTTGTTTACCTTGATTGGTACTAAAACAGTTTTTCCATCTCTTCAGCTCGAGCAACCGCCGCTTGCATGGCTTTTGCTACGATGTCTGATAGTTGATGTTCGTTAAACGTGCGTAGTGCTTCTGCGGTCGTGCCGCCTTTGGATGTCACTTGTTCACGCAGTGTTGATAATTCAGTATCTTGGTTTGCTACCACCATCTCTGCCGCGCCTAATGCAGACTGCTGCACTAGCTTACGAGCGGTTTCTTGGTCAAAACCTTGCTTGATTGCTTCAGCTTGCATCGCTTCCATAAACAGGAAGAAGTAAGCCGGAGCGCTACCCGCCGCCGCAATGATGTTGTTGATTCCAGACTCTTGTTCAACCCAACTTACTTCACCAACAGCTTGCATCAGCTGAGAAGCAAAGTCTTTATCATCTTGGCTGACAGTTGCATCGGCATAAAGACCACTCATCCCTTTACCAAGCAGTGATGGCGTGTTTGGCATCACACGAACAAGGTTCAGTTGGCAGTTTAACATCTCATTAAGTCGATTCGCATTAATACCCGCGGCAATTGAGATAACCAGTTTGTTGCTGAAGTCGATATCTTGTAAGGGTTTACATACATCAGCCATCATTTGTGGCTTCACGGATAACACAACAACGTCTGCTTGCTCTGCTGCTGCAATATTATCGCTGGTGGTATTGATGCCGTATTCTTGTTCTAACGGCAGCCTTCTTGTTTCTGAAGGTGCTGTCGCAGTAATCTTTTGCGCTGGGTAACCACTAGCAACTAAGCCAGCTACAATTGAGCGAACCATGTTTCCCGCCCCAATAAAGGCGATGTTCTTATGTACCATATATAAAATCCTGAGCGTGTCGCTGCGCGGATAAGGCGAAGCGGTATCAATACTTGTACTTGTCGTTACTTACTACGGCTATTTCGCGTAATCACGAGCGCCGAAAATAGCTGTTCCAATACGAACCATTGTGCTGCCAGCCTCAACTGCTGCATCCATATCACCACTCATCCCCATCGAAAGGGTATCAATGTCTGAATACTTCGCGGCTAGCTTGTCTTTAAGCTCTGCCAGTTGAGAAAATGCATTAAGCTGAGATTGATAGTCAGATACGTTTGCAGGAATCGACATCAATCCTCTTAAGGTGAGGTTGGGGAGCGATGAAATCAACTCCGCGAGTGCAAAAACTGTCTCTTCTGAGGTTCCAGATTTGGACTCTTCACCACTGGTGTTTACCTGAATCAACACTTGCAAAGGTGGAAGTTCGCTTGGTCGTTGATCATTAAGCCTTTGTGCGATCTTATCGCGATCGACGGAATGCACCCATTGAAAGCTTTCCGCGATTGGGCGGGTTTTATTGGATTGAATTGGACCAATAAAATGCCACTCTAAATTTAGGTTAGAATGTTGTTCTGAAAAGTGTTTTACTTTATCTACACCTTCTTGAACATAGTTTTCACCAAAGGCAACTTGGCCTCCGAGTGCGGCTTCTAGAATCGCATCAATAGGTTTAGTTTTGCTGACGGCTAAAAGTTGCACGGACTCTGGAGCTCGTCCGCACTTTTGCTCAGCACTACGAATCTGTGAGGTGATTTGTTCGATATTTTGTTGAATACTACTCATAGCTGACTTTACTTAAGGGAAAATAAATGGATATCACTGAGTTACTAGATTTTAGTGTAAAGCATAACGCGTCAGATCTACATCTTTCTGCGGGTGTATCTCCAATGGTACGTATAGATGGTGAAGTAAGGAAGCTTGGAATCCCAGCTTTGAGTCATGCTGATGTGCATCGTTTGGTTTTTGAGATCATGAGCGATTCACAACGCGGCGAGTTTGAAGAAAAACTGGAAGTCGACTTCTCTTTTGAATTACCCAATGTTGGTCGCTTTCGTGTTAATGCGTTTAACCAAGCCCGTGGCTGCTCAGCTGTCTTTCGAACTATCCCTGTCGAAATCCCGACTTTAGATCAGTTAGGTGCACCTGAGATCTTCGAAAGGATTGCTAACTACGAAAAAGGGTTAGTGCTCGTCACTGGTCCAACTGGCTCTGGTAAATCAACGACTCTTGCGGCGATGGTTGATTACGTAAATCGCAACCACAATAAGCATATTCTGACGATTGAAGACCCGATTGAATTCGTTCACACCAATAATAAATGCCTAGTCAACCAGCGTGAAGTTCACCGTGATACTCACAGTTTTAAAGCGGCACTGCGCAGTGCGTTACGTGAAGACCCAGACGTGATTCTGGTTGGTGAACTTCGTGACCAAGAGACGATTAGCTTAGCGTTAACCGCAGCAGAAACGGGTCACTTGGTCTTTGGTACTCTGCACACCAGTTCTGCGGCTAAAACGATCGACCGTATTATCGATGTGTTCCCAGGTAGCGATAAAGATATGGTTCGTTCGATGTTGTCTGAATCACTGCGCTCGGTGATAGCCCAGAAGCTGTTAAAGCGTGTTGGTGGTGGTCGTGTGGCGTGTCATGAAATCATGATGGCAACACCGGCGATCAGAAACTTGATTCGTGAAGATAAGGTCGCTCAGATGTACTCGATCATTCAAACGGGCGCAGCGCACGGCATGCAGACCATGGAACAAAATGCGAAGCAGCTGATGGCGCAGGGCTTGGTTGATTCGGAAGAGGTCGAGAAAAAGATCGAAATTGAAACCTCAATGTTTTAATCAAGGTGGACACAATGGAATTGAATCAAATCCTTGAGGGAATGCTTTCTCAAAAGGCATCGGATCTTTATATCACGGTTGATGCGCCAATCCTTTTTCGTGTGGATGGTGAATTACGCCCTCAAGGAGAGAAGCTGAATGCGGCTCAAGTTGCTCAATTACTTGATGCGATGATGGAACAAGACCGACGTGATGAATATCAGCAAACGCGTGAGGCTAATTTTGCGATTGTGCGTGACTTTGGTCGTTTTCGTGTCAGTGCATTCTTTCAGCGAGAGCTACCTGGAGCGGTCATTCGACGTATCGAGACTAACATCCCAACCTTTGAGCAACTAAAGCTTCCTGATGTACTACAGGACCTATCAATAGCTAAGCGCGGACTTGTGCTGGTGGTTGGTGCGACAGGCTCTGGTAAGTCGACCTCAATGGCTGCAATGACAGGCTATCGCAACACCAATCGCTCGGGACATATCTTGACGGTTGAAGACCCGATTGAATTTGTGCATGAACATAAAAAGTGCATCGTGACACAGCGTGAAGTTGGACTCGACACCGAGAGCTATGAAGTCGCGCTTAAGAACTCGCTACGCCAAGCACCAGACATGATCTTGATTGGCGAAATCCGTAGCCGTGAGACCATGGAATACGCGATGACCTTTGCTGAAACGGGTCACTTGTGTATGGCAACCTTGCACGCCAATAACGCTAACCAAGCGCTAGAGCGTATTCTTCATTTGGTGCCGAAAGAGCAGAAAGAACAGTTCTTGTTTGACCTATCGATGAACCTGCGTGGTGTCGTCGCTCAGCAACTCATTCGCGACAAGAATGGCAGCGGGCGTCATGGTGTATTCGAGATTCTGCTGAATAGCCCTCGTGTTTCTGACTTGATTCGTCGTGGTGAACTACACGAACTGAAAGCAACCATGGCTAAATCGAAAGAGATAGGTATGCAGACCTTTGACCAAGCTTTGTATGATTTAGTGATAGCAGGCAAGATCAGCGAAGAGGATGCGTTCCACAGTGCCGATTCTGCTAATGACTTGCGCTTAATGCTCAAAACTAGACGTGGTGATGACGACTACGGAACTGGGGCGTTGGCTGGTGTGAAGATAGATATGGGGTGATAAAAAATGCCTGATTTGATTCTAGGTTAAAATCAGGCGTTCATCATATTCATCGTTCGACTGCGTCTGTATTATCAACGCTTCTTGTTCTTAGGCTCGCTGATTACGTCTGCGTCAGTCGAAGTATGATTCATATAACCTGCATTATTGGAGCTTGTCGAACTGCATGCTGATATTGCTAGAGCTACGAAGATTGCTAGAAAAATTTTCATGTGAACTCCCACTTACCTAATAATGAATTGCTTCGACATTACGTCGTAATATCATTATAGGATCACAAAGGAGTTTAATCTTTGAGCTCTTAATTTTCGTTATGAATATTGTGCTTCAAACCAGCTCTCTAAAATGACGACTGCAGACTGGTTATCGACATTGCCTTTGCTTAGCGCTTTATAGCCGCCCATTTCAAAAAGGTCGGCCCTTGCTTCTGTCGTAGAAAGTCTTTCATCATGCAGTTCAACATCGACACCAAAGCGCCCTTTTAGGCGATTGGCAAACTTCTTCGCCCTTGGTGTAATCGCGGCTAGATCTTTACCATGAAGATCGGTAGGAAGACCAACCACGATAAGATTCGGCTGCCACTCCTTAATTTGCTTTTCGATATCGTCCCAATTTGGGATGCCATCTTTGGCTTTAAAAGCTTTTAGAGGGCTTGCGGTGCCCGTGATTTCTTGTCCTATCGCACTGCCGATACTTTTTGTACCGTAGTCAAATGCCATAATTGTTCGTGACATGGGGTTTCCAAATTTATCTGTGTTTGAGAGTGTCTGTTTATTTTATTTAGCTGATTTGAACTAGGCGTGGCCAGCGTCTGCTGAAAGCTGAGCCGCATTTATTCCTAACATCTGCACGGCGACTTTCCAGCGGTCAGAAATCGGTGTATCGAAGATGACCTTCGGATCGGCTTCAACGGTTAACCATGAGTTCTCGGTCAGTTCGGTTTCCAGTTGTCCCGGTTCCCATCCTGCATACCCAAGTGCGACTAAATAATTCATCGGCTCATCTTCTGTGCCCAACACCATCAAGATATCTTTTGAAGTCGTCACCGAGATTTGATCTGTCATGTTGATGCTGGATTGATAGCTGCCTTTAGGTTTGTGCAAAATAAATCCACGGTCTTCTGCGACCGGCCCACCGTTCAATACTGGCTTATCAAGACTTGCTTGGTTGGATTTCGGCTGCTCAGAATCAACCTTAACTTGTTTAAGCATGCTGCCGACAGTGACATCGATAGGGGCGTTGATCATCAAACCCATCGCGCCTTCGTCATTGTGCTCACAAAGGTAAATCACCGAATTTTGAAAGTATGGGTCTTTCATTCCGGGCATAGCAACCAGAAAGTGGTTCGTTAAATTCATAGAGCCTCCTGCCAGTGTGTTCCCAGTAAAGGAAAAAGAGCGGCGTAAAGCCGCTCATTGTTCTTTGCCTAGATATTTCTGTGTTTTCGAATAGCTAAGGCTTTCTTTAGTTTAGGCTATTTAGCGTTAACGCGACGCTCAATTGCATCCATTAATTTACCTGTAACTGAAATATCAAAAGCGGCTTCAATTTCACGGATACAAGTAGGGCTAGTCACGTTAATTTCAGTCAGCTTGTCGCCGATAACATCAAGCCCAACAAAGATTAAGCCTTTCTCTTTCAGTGCTGGAGCAACTGCTCTTGCGATAGCCCAGTCTGTTTCACTTAGAGGACGAGCTTCACCTGTACCGCCAGCAGCAAGGTTACCTCGAGTTTCCCCTTTTGCAGGAATACGCGCTAGACAGTAAGGCATTGGCTCACCGTCAACCACAAGAATACGCTTATCACCATTGCTGATGTCTGGAACAAAAGTTTGTGCCATTGCGTAGTTCTGACCGTGGTTGGTCAAGGTTTCAATAATAACTGATACGTTTGGATCGCCTTCTTTCACACGGAAGATAGACGCGCCGCCCATGCCATCAAGTGGTTTTAGAATCACGTCGCCGTGTTCTTCTCGGAACGCTTTAATTTTTTCAGCTTTACGAGTCACGATGGTGGTCGGTGTCAGTTCAGGGAACCATGCCGTGAACAACTTCTCGTTACAGTCACGTAGGCTTTGTGGTTTGTTGACGATCAGTGCGCCGTTCTCTTCAGCACGCTCAAGAATGTAAGTTGCGTAGATGTACTCAGTATCAAACGGAGGATCTTTACGCATTAGTACCGCATCTAAATCAGATAGCGCGATAGTCTGTTCTGATTTGAACTCGTACCAACCGTTTGGATCTTCTTTTAGTTCAACAACCTTAGTGTCAGCAATGGCTACGCCTTGATCTAAATGTAGATCATCCATTTCCATGTAATGGATTTCGTAACCACGACGCTGAGCTTCAAGCATCATGGCAAAGCTAGAGTCTTTTTTGATGTTAATGGATGAAATTGGATCCATTACGATGCCAAGTTTGATCATTTTTTTCTCCTAGCCTAGATCGCCAAAACGGACTTGTAAGGCAGTAATTGCGGTTAGAGCTGCTGTTTCGGTACGAAGTACACGTGGGCCGAGTAGCGTCTCTTCAAATTTGTATTGTTCTGTCATGTCGATTTCTTCAGCCGACAAGCCACCTTCAGGGCCGATCAATAGGCGTACCTTACTGATAGGTTCTGGAAGGGTATTAATTGAGTATTTTGCACGAGGATGTAAGTTCAGCTTTAATGCTTCACTCGGTTCGCTACACCACTCTTCAAGTTGCATGATAGGGCGAATGACTGGAACCGTATTGCGGCCACACTGTTCACACGCCGCGATAGCAATCTTTTGCCACTGTGCGAGTTTTTTCTCGAAGCGTTTTGTATCAAGCTTAACGCCACAGCGCTCTGAAATTAAAGGGGTAATGGTGTTCACACCAAGCTCAACCGATTTCTGAATCGTGAACTCCATTTTGTCGCCACGTGAAATCACTTGGCCTAAATGTAAGTCTAACGGAGATTCGCTGCTGCGTTCGATGCGTTCAGAAACATTAACGGTGACATTTTTCTTTGATACTTCGGCTATCGTCGCAGGGAATTCAGCGCCACTGCCATCAAATAGAAGGACTTCTTGGCCTTCTTTCATGCGAAGGACACGACCAACATGACCCGCGGCATCTTCGCCTAAAGCGAGTGAACCTAACTGATGAATGCGTTCTGGGTGATGAATACGAGGGATTCTCATGCTGGTAAACCTATAAATATGTTCATTTGGGTATTTTGTCTCTGCCTAACATGGATGCTTTTAGTTGAAAAAACAAGGGTAGAGCAAGAGTTTCAGGGGCAATTCTGAAACTCTTGTTTGAGATAGTTAGGAATGTTGATTGTACGAGCGACGTTATTTACAAGCAGGGTAAACAAATGGGTTGTGATTACCTTGGATGGCATAGATTCGCTCATCACGAGTACATTCCCACTTGTCGACAGGAAATTGCTTGTTCCACGCCATCATTAGGTTGGTCTGTTGCTTAGATAGTTTGAAACCATACTCTTGGCTCATGTAAAGGTAAGTACGCGCGATAGAGCCTTTTGCTCTGTCTGGCGGCATAACTTTACGCTGCTTGAAGTTGACCTGCATTTCACACTGACCATAGCTCACACCATCCATGCCATTCCACTGACTGAAGTTGTAGTTGGAGCGATCACCGTTAACCTCGCCAATGGCCGGAGTTAGGTTGTGAAGGTCGGCTTCCATGGATTTGAATATTTTGTCATTGCGAGTGCAGTTCTTGCGCCCACCATCTTGCCAACACTGACGCTGGTGGCCAAATTGCCAAGCTGGAACCACGTGTTCCCACTCAATTCGACTCGCCCGCTTTTGTTGTTTTCGGACTTGATAGCCACAGCCATCAAGGTCGGGAATGCCTTTCTTTTTGTCCTTCCATGTAATGTCACAGCCGCAATAAAATGAAGTCGGATGGTCGAGGTAAATCTTCACCGCTTCTCTTTTTGCTTTGGAAAATGAGCTCGGTGGTGCGGCGAGAACGCTTTGGGTTACCAGTAGGCCAAATACTATTGTTAAGTAAAAAGATACAGGTAGGCCAAATGCTTTGAAGGTGAGTTTTTGCATAGAAAAAGACTGATAAAAGTATGATAAACATCAGTCTAGCACTCAAATGTTAGATCTCTCTATTAGATTTGTTCTACCGAGTAAATCAACCTGTCACTAGCTTAGTTGAGTTCCCGTGAAAGCTAAGGTTTGCTGGCACAATTGGCAGCGGTAGGTCGATTGATTCCGAAGTACTTTGTTGTGTCGTCTGATTGATAATGGGTAAGTGGTGCACTCACATCGATATTCAAAGGTTTTCCCTTGAACTGAAGCTATTTCAAAGCTGTGAGTTGTTCTGGCTGGCACGTTGAATACTTTTTCCATCACGTATTTCCACTCGTTTCCGTGAGGCCTAACACGTCCGAAAACCTGATGCGTGATCAGGTGTGCGAGTTCATGTGGCACAACCTCGTTGATGAAGGCATCTTCATTTTCAGAAAATAGTACGTGGTTGAGCTTAATTTCGTTGAGCTGAAGGTAGGCCTTTCCCGCCGCTTTGCCTCTTAACTTGAAGGTGATAGTTGGGTGTGGAAATTCACGAGAGAAATGTTGATTTGCGATAGCTAGGCATTCGGCCAATTTCTTATTTGCTCGGTGTTGTTGCGGGGTGTAAGACAAACGTTGTTAACTCCAAATAAAAGGCCTCAGCGTTTAAACCAAGGCCTAATCATAACATTGCTTGTTGATCTAGCGATGCTTTACACGTGATGTTTTTTCTTAATGATCTCGTGATAAGCGTGCCATGTAGCATAGCCAAGTAGCGGCATGGTGACGATCATTCCGATGCCGTAGGTGGCAAAACCCACCAAAATACCGGCACAAATAATACTCGCCCAAACCACCATTGCAGGGATGTTCGATTTCACGGCATTAAAGCTAGTGAAAATCGCACTCATCACATCAACGCGTCTCTCCATCATTAACGGAATTGAAAATGCTGAGATGCTAAATATGAGGCTTGCGATAACAAAACCAATCACAGAACCCGTAATTAAGAAGGGAGCGAACTCAGCCAGTGGTGCGCCTTGCACTGAAGGGTAGAGCGCGTGCAATAACGCAGCGATACGCATCCAGAATATCATCGCAACCATCAATACGATCGCAAAGGCCCATTGGTGGGTGGAGTTGCGAGTGATGGCTTTCATCGAGTGCAGTAGGCTTGCGTTGTGGCCTTTTTCTCTTTCCCAAGCTGCGTCATACAAGCCCAGAGCAAGAAACGGCCCTATTAGCATGTACACGATCAGGCTTGGCATTACGACCAAGTGTGTTCCTTGCCATTGGACAAGCTGAACAATGGCGATTGCCGCTCCCATAAAGCACAAACCGTAGAATGCGCTGATTAATGGCATTCTTACTAAGTCATGCAGAGCAAGCGACAACCAATGAAAGGGTGCGGAAATACTGATTTGGTTACAAGGAATGGTGCGAGCGTAATCCTTATCGCTGACCTTGTGTTTTTTATCGTTCAGTTCGGATGGGTGCGCGGTACGAGGCATAGATCCCCCTAGTTAAATAACGTCCTAGTTATAATTCCATAAGGCTCATCGATGTGGCTTGTGTGAGAGTTATGGTGTTGAGCTAAATTGCTCTTTGTCATCCCAGTTTTTGTTCTAGCGTGCATTTAACGAGCGTTATCAGGCTGAATTAATTTAAGTTAAATGTGAGCTTGATCTCTTAGGAGTTACCTTAACTATTGTCAGTAGTGTTAGAAAACACAAATTATCAGCGGTTTTTTATACTAAGTGGTTAACGGTAAAGAAGGGCATTAGAGAAGAGAATGGCGAGTGAAAGTAAGGTAAGTACATAAAAATAAAGCCCTTACTAAGAAGTAAGGGCTTTAAAGAAACAAATCGCAGTGGCTAAATTATTTTAGGCCAGCGAAGTCCGCAAGGATTGCTGCTTTGTCAGTCGCTTCCCAAGGGAACTCTTCACGACCGAAGTGGCCGTATGCAGCAGTCTGCTTGTAGATAGGCTGAAGAAGGTTCAACATCTCTTGAAGACCGTATGGACGTAGGTCGAAGTTTTGACGAACTGCTTCAATGATAATTTCGTGAGCTACTTTTTCAGTACCAAACGTTTCAACCATGATAGATGTTGGATCAGCAACACCGATAGCGTAAGACAGTTGAATCTCACAACGGTCAGCCATGCCAGCAGCAACGATGTTTTTCGCAACGTAACGAGCCGCGTAAGCTGCAGAACGGTCAACTTTTGATGGATCTTTACCAGAGAATGCACCGCCACCGTGACGAGCTGCGCCGCCGTAGGTATCAACGATGATCTTACGACCTGTTAGACCACAGTCACCCATTGGGCCACCGATTACGAAACGGCCTGTTGGGTTGATGAAGAAGTTAGTGTCTTTGTTGATCCACTCAGCAGGAAGTACTGGTTTGATGATCTCTTCCATTACTGCTTCACGTAGATCCGGTGTTGTTACTGAATCGCAGTGTTGAGTCGAAAGAACAACAGCGTCGATACCAACGATTTTACCTTGGTCGTATTGGAACGTAACTTGAGATTTCGCATCAGGGCGAAGGAAGTCAAGTTTACCGCTCTTACGTACTTCAGCTTGCTTCTTAACAAGAAGGTGAGAGTAAGTAATTGGAGCCGGCATTAGGATTGGTGTTTCGTTAGTCGCGTAACCAAACATGATGCCTTGGTCGCCTGCGCCTTGCTCTTTAGGGTCTTCTTTATCAACACCTTGGTTGATGTCTGGAGACTGCTTACCAATTGTGTTTAGAACAGCACAAGAGTCAGCGTCAAAGCCCATATCAGAATGAACGTAACCAATTTCACGTACTGTTTCACGAGTGATTTCTTCGATATCAACCCATGCAGACGTTGTTACTTCACCGCCAACCATAACCATGCCGGTTTTAACGTAAGTCTCACAAGCAACACGTGCTTTTGGATCTTGTTCCAAGATGGCATCAAGAACAGCATCAGAGATTTGGTCTGCAATTTTATCTGGATGGCCTTCTGAAACAGATTCAGAAGTGAATAGGTGCTTAGCCATGAGAGCTCCACTTTTAGTTTTTGGTGTAAATAGTTTATGGCGTCGCAAGCTAGGAAGCGCGCCATTAAATACAGTATATTTTGTAGGTGTTTCTACATCTAGACGGCTATTCTAAATTCCAGCGGTCGAATTACAAGCTCTTTTTTATGATATGTCATAACTAATCGTTTGCGTATCGATTGAGATAAGCCACTGCCAAGTGATGTAAATGTTCGAAAATTGCGAAAAATGACCGTTAAAATGCCAGTAAAACGTTTGCAGTCGCAATAGTCGTTTGAGAGAATACCCGCGCTAATTAAAATGAAAACATTAGCACTATCTCTTTTTTAAATCGCTTATGTATCCAGGAGCAGACATGCCTTCTCGTAAAGATCTAGCCAATGCAATCCGCGCACTTAGCATGGACGGTGTTCAACAAGCAAATTCAGGCCACCCAGGCGCACCTATGGGTATGGCTGACATCGCTGAAGTTCTTTGGCGTGGCCACTTGAACCACAACCCAGCAAACCCAGAGTGGGCTGACCGCGACCGTTTTATCCTGTCTAACGGCCATGGTTCAATGTTGATTTACTCTCTGCTTCACCTTGCAGGCTACGAGCTTTCAATTGAAGATCTGAAAAACTTCCGTCAACTGCACTCTAAGACTCCAGGTCACCCAGAGTACGGTTACGCTCCTGGTATCGAGACAACGACGGGTCCTCTAGGTCAAGGCATCACTAACGCTGTTGGTATGGCAATGGCAGAGAAAGCACTGGCTGCCCAGTTCAACAAAGAAGGCCACGACATCGTAGACCACTACACTTATGCATTCATGGGTGATGGCTGTCTGATGGAAGGTATCTCTCACGAAGCATGTTCTCTAGCAGGTACGCTTGGTCTTGGTAAGTTGGTTGCTTTCTGGGATGATAATGGTATCTCTATCGATGGTGAAGTTGAAGGTTGGTTCTCTGACGATACACCTAAGCGTTTTGAAGCTTACGGCTGGCATGTAATCCCAGCGGTAGATGGTCACGACTCTGACGCTATCAATGCAGCAATTGAAGCGGCTAAAGCGGACCCTCGTCCAACACTTATCTGTACTAAAACTATCATCGGTTTTGGTTCTCCAAACAAGGCAGGTACGCACGACTGTCACGGTGCCCCACTAGGCGCTGATGAAATCACAGCAACTAAAGCGGCACTGGGTTGGGAACACGGTCCTTTCGAAATCCCAGCGGATATCGCAGCTGAGTGGAATGCAAAAGAAGCAGGCGCAGCGAAAGAAGCAGCGTGGAATGCTAAGTTTGACGCATACGCAGCGGCTTACCCTGAGCAAGCAGCAGAATTCAAACGTCGCACTAACGGCGAACTTCCAGCTGAGTGGGAAGAGAAAGCAAACGCAATCATTGCTGATCTTCAAGCTAACCCAGCAAACATCGCTTCACGTAAAGCATCTCAAAACGCATTAGAAGCGTTTGGTCAAATGCTACCAGAATTCATGGGTGGCTCTGCTGACCTTGCGCCTTCTAACCTAACTATGTGGTCTGGTTCTAAGTCTCTTGAAGCAACTGACTTCTCTGGTAACTACATCCACTACGGTGTACGTGAATTCGGTATGACGGCTATCATGAACGGCATCGCTCTGCACGGTGGTTTCGTACCATACGGCGCAACGTTCCTAATGTTCATGGAATACGCGCGTAACGCAATGCGTATGGCTGCTCTGATGAAAGTTCAGAACATCCAAGTTTACACGCACGACTCTATCGGTCTTGGCGAAGATGGTCCAACTCACCAACCAGTTGAGCAAATCGCTTCTCTACGTCTAACGCCAAACATGAGCACATGGCGCCCATGTGACCAAGTTGAGTCTGCTGTTGCTTGGAAACTGGCTATTGAGCGTAAAGATGGTCCTTCATCTTTAATCTTCTCTCGTCAAAACCTTGCACAACAAGATCGTAATGCTGAGCAAGTAGCTAACATCGCTAAGGGTGGTTACATCCTGAAAGATTGTGAAGGCAAGCCTGAGCTAATCATCATTGCAACAGGTTCTGAAGTTGAGCTTGCTGTTGAAGCTGCTGCACAGTTAACCGCTGAAGGTAAAGCAGTACGCGTAGTATCTATGCCTGCAACTGACGCGTTCGACAAGCAAGATGCTGAATACCGTGAGTCTGTACTTCCATCTGACGTTACTGCTCGTATCGCTGTAGAAGCTGGCATCGCTGACTTCTGGTACAAGTACGTTGGTTTCGGTGGCAAGATCATCGGTATGACAACGTTCGGCGAATCTGCACCAGCAGGCGAGCTATTCAAGATGTTCGGTTTCACTACTGAAAACGTAGTAAACACCGCGAAAGAGCTTCTTGCTTAATCATTGATTGCTAGCTTAGTGCTAACAATGAAATGAATAAAAAAACCGAGCGCTGAGCTCGGTTTTTTGTCTCTGGGATTTGTTTCTCCTAGACTCATCTCTATAAGCAACAGATCAATCTGTCATGAACAAGCTGAGTTATTCAAGTAATGCCTTTTGGGTAGGATTCAGTTATCATCTGTTGCACGAAATTTTGGTTAGATGTACGGAACTATGCTAAAAGTCGCGATAAATGGATTTGGACGAATAGGGCGTAATGTATTGCGCGCTGTCTATGAAAGTGGCAAAAGCCAACAAATCAAAGTAGTAGCGGTCAATGAGCTTGCTCAGCCTGACGCTATGGCTCACCTATTGCAGTACGACACCAGTCACGGCCGCTTCGGTAAGAAAATCTCTAACGATCAAGAGCACATTTATGTCCATCATGGCATTGGTGCTGAAGACAAGGGTGAGTTTGATACCATTCGTATCTTACATCTTGCTGATATTGAGCTGTTGCCTTGGCGTGACCTTGAGGTGGATATCGTTCTCGATTGTACCGGTGTTTATGGTTGCCGAGATGACGGCCTCGCGCACATTGCTGCAGGGGCGAAAAAGGTACTGTTTTCTCACCCCGGTGCCAATGACCTCGATAACACCATTATCTATGGTGTGAACCACGATACCATCGAAGCGGACCACCAAATCGTTTCCAATGGTTCGTGCACCACCAACTGTATTGTCCCTATCATTAAGGTTCTTGATGACGCCTTTGGTATCGAGTCCGGTACGATTACGACTATTCACTCTTCAATGAATGATCAACAAGTTATCGATGCGTACCACAGCGATTTGCGTCGTACTCGAGCAGCAAGCCAATCGATCATTCCTGTCGATACCAAGTTGCATAAAGGTATTGAAAGAATCTTCCCGAAATTTTCCAACAAATTTGAAGCTATATCTGTGCGTGTGCCGACGGTAAACGTAACAGCGATGGATTTAAGTGTCACAATTAATGCAAATGTGAAAGTTAATGACGTAAATCAAACCATTGTTAATGCATCCCAGTGTACATTACACAATATAGTTGACTATACTGAAGCGCCGCTCGTTTCCATCGACTTTAATCACGATCCCCATAGCGCAATCGTTGATGGTTCACAAACGCGAGTGAGCAACGGCCACTTAGTTAAAATGCTAGTGTGGTGTGATAATGAATGGGGCTTTGCGAACCGAATGCTGGATACGGTTCTTGCAATGCAAGCTTCTGAAGGCAAGAAGTAAGACCTAGAAGCAAATGTGCGGATTATTTATTTTTTAGCTTGAAATAAATACTAAGAGTCCACATATTATTAGTAGTGAAAGAATTACCAGTTGAATAATTTATAGGCTTAGCAGGGTTGCTGAGTTTCCAAAACTTTATATTTATTTAAATTTGAGAGGACAAATCATGTCTGTGATCAAGATGACTGACCTGGAACTTGCAGGTAAACGCGTATTTATCCGTGCTGACCTAAACGTACCAGTAAAAGACGGTAAAGTAACTTCAGATGCACGTATCCTTGCATCTCTACCAACTATCAAACTTTGCCTAGAAGCTGGCGCAAAGGTAATGGTTACTTCTCACCTTGGTCGTCCTACTGAAGGCGAATACAACGAAGAGTTCTCTCTAGCTCCTGTAGTTAACTACCTAAACGACGCACTAGACTGCGAAGTTAAACTAGCTAAAGATTACGTAAACGGCCTAGAGCTAAACGCTGGTGAACTTGTTGTTCTTGAAAACGTTCGTTTCAACAAAGGCGAGAAGAAGAACGAAGAAGCACTTTCTAAGCAATACGCTGCACTATGTGACATCTTTGTAATGGATGCATTCGGTACAGCTCACCGTGCTCAAGCTTCTACACACGGCGTTGGTACTTACGCTCCTGTAGCATGTGCTGGCCCTCTTCTAGCTGCTGAGCTTGAAGCGCTTGGTAAAGCAATGGACAACCCAGCTCGCCCACTAGTGGCTATCGTTGGTGGTTCTAAAGTTTCTACTAAACTAACCGTTCTAGAATCTCTTTCTAAAATTGCTGACCAGCTTGTTGTTGGTGGTGGTATCGCGAACACATTCATCGCTGCTGAAGGCCACAACGTAGGTAAGTCTCTATACGAAGCTGACCTAGTTGAAACGGCTCAAAAGCTAATGAAAGAGTGTGCTATCCCAGTAGCAACTGACGTTGCATGTGCTAAAGCATTCGACGAAAACGCAGAAGCTGAAATCAAGCACGTTTCTGAAGTTCAAGACGACGACATGATCTTCGACCTTGGTCCAGATTCAACTGCGGCACTAGCTGAAATCATCGGCAACGCGAAAACAATCCTTTGGAACGGCCCTGTAGGCGTATTCGAATTCAAGAACTTCGAAGCGGGTACAGCTGGTATCTCTAAAGCAATCGCTGAGTCTGCAGGTTTCTCTGTAGCAGGTGGTGGTGACACGCTAGCAGCTATCGATAAGTTCGGTATCAAAGCTGACGTTTCTTACATCTCTACTGGCGGTGGCGCTTTCCTTGAATTCGTTGAAGGTAAAGTACTTCCTGCAGTAGCAATGCTTGAAGAGCGTGCTAAAGCATAATTGATTTAGAAAGGCGAGATGTGAATCTCGCCTTTTAACGTTTGCTGCATATCACACTTTTTTGCTAGAATGGCATAAGTTGTGAGCAAACGATTGCAAGTTTTTAAACTTAAGTTTTTTAATCTTAAAACGATAGAATAAATAGGACTATTTCCATGTCTAAGATCTTCGATTTTGTAAAACCTGGTGTGATTTCTGGCGATGACGTACAGAAAGTATTTGAAGTAGCAAAAGAAAACAAATTTGCTCTTCCTGCTGTAAACGTTGTTGGTACTGACTCTGTAAACGCAGTACTAGAAGCAGCTGCTAAAGTTAAAGCTCCAGTAGTTGTTCAGTTCTCTAACGGCGGCGCTGCATTCTTCGCAGGTAAAGGCGTTAAACTTGAAGGTCAAGGCGCACAAGTTCTTGGCGCTGTAGCTGGTGCAAAATACGTACACGCTGTAGCTGAAGCTTACGGTGTTCCAGTTATCCTGCACACTGACCACGCTGCTAAGAAACTTCTTCCATGGATCGACGGTCTACTAGACGCTGGTGAAGAGTTCTTCGCACAAACTGGTAAGCCTCTATTCTCTTCTCACATGCTAGACCTTTCTGAAGAGTCTCTAGAAGAGAACATCGAAACATGTGCTAAGTACCTAGAGCGCATGGCTAAAATGAACATGACAATCGAGATCGAACTTGGTTGTACTGGTGGTGAAGAAGACGGCGTTGATAACTCTGATATGGACGCATCTGAGCTTTACACTTCTCCAGAAGACGTAGCATACGCTTACGAGAAACTAATGGCTGTTAGCCCACGTTTCACTATCGCTGCATCTTTCGGTAACGTACACGGTGTTTACCAAGCTGGTAACGTTGTACTTACTCCAACTATCCTACGTGACTCTCAAGCATACTGTGCAGAGAAGTTCGGTATCGCACCTAACGCTCTAAACTTCGTATTCCACGGTGGTTCTGGTTCTTCTGAAGCAGAAATCCAAGAGTCTATCGGCTACGGTGTTATCAAAATGAACATCGATACTGATACACAGTGGGCAACTTGGGACGGTATCCGTCAGTACTCTGCTGACAACTTCGATTTCCTACAAGGTCAAATCGGCAACCCAACTGGCGAAGCTGCTCCAAACAAGAAGTACTACGATCCACGCGTATGGCTACGTGCTGGTCAAGCTTCAATGGTTGCTCGTCTAGAGAAAGCATTTGCTGACCTTAACGCTGTAGACGTACTATAATTCTTTGAATTAAGTACTCTTTAAGTTTTAAAAACCCGCTCATTGAGCGGGTTTTTTTATATCTGATAAAAACTTGTACTAAATATGTGAAAAACCTAGCGTGCGGTGAATAAATTTCGTAGTCTTTTAGTTATCGGTATTTGTGTTTATCGGTAAGTTTTAATAATTCAAAAGCTTACATAAATATGACTTTGCAATCTGTCAAAGATAGGATATCGTGCCGAAAAACTGAACTTGGTTCAGTTTATAAAAAGGACTTGGCTTTAATTTACTTTTAACACAATGACTTAACGGTAATTACACTGTTTATTATATTGCAGAGTAAATGAGGCTTAAGGCAGTTTAGCCCATAGCATATTATATAGAGGATGCACATTATGGCTGATAGTTCGACAGCGATTGAGACTCCACTTGTGGATGGTTTGTCTCAAGCAGAGCAGTGGTTAACAAATAATTCAGATTTATTTATCCAATATGGCGTAAATATCATTTCAGCACTGATAATTCTATTTATTGGTAACCTTATTGTTAAAGCAGTAGCGAATAGCGTGTCTAAGGTTCTTCAGAAGAAGAAAATGGACCGAGCAGTTGTGGAGTTCGTCCATGGTTTAGTTCGTTACTTGTTGTTTGTGATTGTTTTAATTGCTGCACTTGGTCGTTTAGGTGTTCAAACGGCATCTGTAGTTGCTGTTATTGGTGCGGCTGGTTTAGCCGTTGGTCTTGCACTACAAGGCTCACTATCTAACTTTGCTGCTGGTGTACTTATCGTTGCATTCCGTCCATTTAAGTCTGGTGACTATGTGGAAATTGGTGGTGTGGCAGGTTCAGTTGATTCTATTCAAATCTTCCAAACGGTTCTAACAACGCCAGACAACAAAATGGTTGTAGTACCTAACGGTAGCGTTATCGGCAGCCCAATCACAAACTATTCTCGTCATGCGACGCGCCGTATTGATCTAATGATTGGTGTTTCTTACAACGCTGATCTTCAGAAGACAAAAGCGCTACTGACTAAGATCTGTGAATCTGATGAGCGTGTACTGAAAGAACCTGGCGTTCAAGTTGGTGTTCATACGCTTGCTGATTCTTCAGTTAACTTCGTTGTTCGTCCATGGGTTAGCACTGCTGACTACTGGAATGTTTATTTCGACCTGATGCAAGCAATCAAAGAAGGCTTGGATAACGAGGGTATCGAAATTCCATTCCCGCAAATGGATGTACACATGAATAAAGTAGAAGCTTAATTCCTAGTTAGTTTTTATAACTATAAGCTTTTATAAGGAAAGGCGGATAACTTAGGTTATCCGCCTTTTTTGTTGGTTTCATGAAGCTAAATAGATTTACCAGTATTGCTCAATAAGTCCATCGGTAAGCACCGTTGCTATGGCGAACATCATGGTTGCGACTGCGATATCAATGCCTTTCTTAACCTTAGGTTTAGATAGCGTCGGGCCTAGTTTTGCAGCGCCTAATGACAAAGAATAGAACCAGACGAACGAAGCCAATATAGTCCCCATAGCAAATGCAATTCTGTCGTTGCCTTCAAATTGCCCACCAATGGATCCAAGAATTACCACGGTATCCAAATAGAGATGTGGGTTTAATACTGTTACTGCCAATGCCCCTAAAATAACGGTGCGCTTGCCACGCGCTAATATCTCACCTTTCGACTCATCACTGGTGCGCACTTTGAATGCACTGCGTAGTGAGAGCAAACCATACACAGTCAGAAAAGCGATGCCACCTAGTGTCACTGAGGTAAGCAGTAATTCATTTTGCGACAAGATCGCTCCGCCGCCAAAAATGCCTAATGAGATAAACAGAGTATCGAGCAGGCTACAAATCGTTGCTGTCGTTAAATGATGATTGCGTTTTATCCCTTGATTTAGGACGTACGCATTCTGAGCGCCAATAGGGATAATCATACTTGCCCCTAGACCAAAACCTTGTAATAAAACCCAAAAACTCATTTTAACCTCCACTTATTTAACGATATTTACGTGCTATATGGCGAAGATACTCTGACCCTTTAAATAAGTATAATTAATGATTTTAATCCATTATTAGAGTTGCTAATGTGGTGATGAGTTAGCTTAAAAAGGAAGCAAATTGATGCGCGGATTGGATTATAAATGGATTGAAGCACTGGATGCTGTAGTAAAACAACGTAGCTTCGAAAGGGCTGCTGAGCAGTTATATATCTCCCAGTCGGCGGTATCTCAACGCATCAAACAGCTGGAAAAGTGGTTGGCTCAGCCAGCCTTGGTGAGAGAAAGCCCGCCTAGGCCAACGCCTGCGGGTAAAAAACTACTGGGCTTATATCGCCGTGTTCGTTTGTTAGAGCACGAGCTTGTGCCTGAGTTGATGAATGAAGAGGGTAATCAACCACTATCGATATCCATAGCCACCAACGCTGATAGTTTGGCGACATGGTTGCTACCAGCTTTGTCGGATGTGATTAAGTCTCGCCAAGTCGAGTTGAACCTCGCGATTCATGGTGAGTCGAGAACCATTGAAAAGATTAAAAGTGGCGAGGTGGCCGGTGCAATCAGTTTGGAGTCTCAAGCGATTCCTGGCTGCAGTGCTGACTATCTCGGTAGGATGGATTATGTGTGCGTGGCTAGCCCTGACTTTCATCAGCGTTACTTTGCAGAGGGCGTAAACTACGCCACCTTAAGCAAAGCACCTGCGGTTTCCTATGATCAATACGATGATCTGCATAAGAAGTTTCTGCATGATCATTTTAACGTCCCGAGAGACAGTGTGATCAATCATACAGTCGGCAGTTCAGAAGCATTTGTGCGCTTGGCATTATCGGGTGTAGCCTATTGCTTGATCCCCCGATTACAGATTATCGATGAGCTCGAGTCTGGTGCTCTGATTGATATTACCCCTGGCTTTCTGCTCTCTTATCGCATCTATTGGCACCATTGGCAGCTTGAGAGCGGAGTATTAAAAGAGGTATCCCAAGCAATATTGAGTTTTGCTCACAATCACTTACCTCAGTAAACTGTTGGTTTTTTCAGCGTCAAAGTTCTGTTAGAAGTGTGTGCTCTGGATTGGCTAAACGATAAATTGCTCTATGATGAAAGGACATTTGTTTAGCATAGGTCATACCTAATGAAGCTTGTACCAAAGATGTTAGCAACGTCTCTTACTCTTACTGCGGCGTTGAGTGCTGTGAGTTTTCCATCATTGGCTGACTCTCCATCCTTTCCTCATATTTCAACGACAGGCTATGGTGAAGTGATCGCTACACCTGATATGGCGACATTCTCTGTGAGAGTCGTGGAATCGACGATGACTGCTGAACAGGCTAAAAATACCGTTGATAAAGTCGTGACAGGCTTTCTAAACAAGCTACATCAAGCTGGTGTCGATGAGGCGAGTGTACACAGCTCTAACCTGTATTTATCTCCTCAATATCATTACCCGAAAGATGGCAAACCGGAACTGGTTGGCTACCGCGCCTCACGTAATGTGACCGTTCAAGTGACTGAGCTAGCTAATCTTAATGAGTACATGGATATTGCGATTGGAGAAGGCATTAATCAGATCGACAACATCCAACTGCAAGTTCGCGACCAAGCTAAGTATCAAGAGCAAGCGCGCTTAGAAGCCATTAAAGATGCGACATCAAAAGCTAAATCATTGGCGAGTGGTTTTGAGCGCGAGTTAGGTGATGTATGGCGCGTGGATTACAACGCCCAATCTTCTCAGCCAGTACTCATGCGTTCAATGGCGATGGATGCAAGAACAGAATCGAACTCTTATGAAGACTCAACGATCACCATTCGTGATCGAGTGAATGTGATCTACCAACTAGAAGAGTAGTGAACATACCTCAGGAGGGATTAGATCATCATGATCTATTTACCTACAGTAGGCCAAGTACTAAAAAGGCTCTCATTACGAGAGCCTTTTCTATTTTACTTATGATCTAATTCGATGATTAGTGAAGTAGACGAGCACGAATTGTGCCTTCGATCTCTTTCAGTTTAAGCAGAGCTTCTTCTGAACGATTCGCTTCCACGTCGATAACCACATAACCCATATCTGCTGCAGTTTGTAAGTACTGACCTGCAATGTTAATCCCTTCCTCAGCGAAGATGGTGTTGATCTGAGTTAGGATGCCTGGGCGGTTTTCGTGAATGTGTAATAAACGAGACGTTCCAGTATGCAGTGGTAGTGATACCTCAGGGAAGTTAACACTTGATAGCGTAGAGCCGTTATCAGAGTATTTCGCTAGCTTACCAGCAACTTCAACACCAATGTTCTCTTGTGCTTCTTGAGTTGAACCACCCACGTGAGGCGTTAGGATCACGTTATCGAACTGCATTAATGGAGACTCAAACGGGTCTGCATTGGTTTTTGGTTCTGTTGGGAAAACATCAATAGCCGCACCTGCAAGGTGTCCAGACTCCAGAGCGCCACACAGAGCAGGAATATCGACTACCGTGCCACGAGCTGCGTTGATAAAGATAGAACCAGGCTTCATGCGCTCGAACTCTTCTTTACCCATCATGTCTTTTGTTTCGTTGGTTTCAGGTACATGCAAAGAGATTACGTCACACTTGTTCAGTAATTCCGTCATGGTATGAACTTGCGTTGCGTTACCCAGAGACAGTTTGTTTTCAATGTCGTAGAAGTAAACACGCATGCCAAGGTTTTCAGCAATAATACCCAGTTGAGTACCGATGTGACCGTAGCCAATAATACCTAAACGCTTACCACGGGCTTCGTAAGAGTTGTCGGCACTCTTTTTCCAGATGCCACGGTGTGCAAGCGCGTTCTTTTCTGGAATGCCACGTAGTAGCAATAGAACCTGACCAAGAACGAGCTCAGCAACGCTTCGAGTGTTTGAGAACGGTGCGTTGAACACAGGGATACCGCGTTTTGCTGCTGCTTGAAGGTTGACTTGGTTAGTACCAATACAGAAACAACCGACGGCAACCAGCTTTTCAGCTGCATCAATAACTTCTTGGGAGATATTAGTGCGAGAACGAATACCAATGAAATGAGCATCTTTTACTGCTTCAAGAAGTTCATCTTCCGGTAGCGAGCCTTTGTGGTACTCAATGTTTGTGTAACCAGCGGCTTGCAGTACTTCTACAGAAGAAGGGTGAAGACCTTCTAGAAGTAGAATTTTAATTTTTTCTTTTTCCAGTGAAACTTTGGCCATTGTTCTCGTCCTTAAAATGGAAAGGTTGGGCAAATGCGGCGCACGTGCTACAAAATGGCTGAAAGGGGAACAAATTCACCACTTTGTTAGGAGACAAACGATTTCCCTGTGCGTCTTCTGAACAATAAAGTAACAAAAAAAAAATGTTTTGGGTAAGAAAATTACGGAATAAGACATAATTTTACAGCAATAAAGCAAAAAAAACGGCGCCCTAGGGCACCGTATGTAATGAAGTAACAGAAAAACTCAATCTTCTATTATTTATTCTTCGATTTTTGCACCTTCAGGCGTGCCGGTGATAACCACATCAGCACCACGGTGAGCGAACAGACCAACCGTCACCACACCAGCTATACCATTGATGATATCTTCTAGTTGTTTCGGGTTTTCGATCGCCATGCCGTACACATCTAGGATCACGTTGCCGTTATCGGTTGTGCAGCCTTCGCGGTAAACTGGGTCACCACCAAGCTTAACCAACTCACGTGCCACGTATGAACGTGCCATTGGGATTACTTCAACAGGCAGTGGGAATTTACCCAACACATCAACTGCTTTAGTACCGTCAACAATACACACAAACTTATCAGAGATAGCCGCTACGATTTTTTCACGAGTCAAAGCAGCGCCGCCGCCTTTGATCATATCGCGAGTTGGGTTGATTTCATCTGCGCCATCAACATAGATGTCTAGCTTAGCGACATCGTTACACTCATACACTTTGATCTCTAGCTCTTCTAGTCGCTGCGTTGAAGCAACAGAGCTTGAAACCGCACCTTTGATTTTGTCTTTCATTGTGCCTAGTGCGTCGATGAAGTGATTTACTGTAGAGCCAGTACCTACACCTACAATGCTGCCTTCTTCAACATATTGAAGTGCTGCCCAGCCAGCTGCTTTTTTCATTTCATCTTGAGTCATGCCATTCTCCTGAATAAGGTCTTGCGCTTTGAATTGATCGTTTGCGTAATGATGAAGTTAACGTTTAGATATTGAGTTAACGTTTCTATATCGAGGTTAACGTTTGCGGCGCGATTATAGCGCTTTAATGGTTGTTTTCCCATTGCCAAGTTTTACTCGGAGTCACGATTTTAGGTAACGGAATGTCCCATTCTTCAATCGGTAGCGTATCAACATGTTGGCAATCATGAGCCAAACCAATAGGAGCTGCACCTTCGCCCGTCTCGAACCACTTTGCCAAGGTGCGATCGTAATATCCGCCGCCCATACCTAAACGATGGCCATGGGAGTCAAAGCCGACAAGGGGCGTAAGAATAAGGTCGAGTTGCTGACAAGGTTTAACCAGCATTTGATTGAGCTGAGGTTCGACAATACCGTACTTATTCAAGACCGTCGGTGTGGTTGGCGAGTAGTGTAAAAACAGCAGGTGCCCGGCAGAGAAGGGGTGCAATACTGGTAAATAAGTTTGCTTACCTTGCGCCCATAACCATTCGATTAAAGGCTGAGTATCGAGTTCGCCATCGATAGAGATATAGAGGGCAATATGCTGAGCAGACTGAATTTCATCAAGCTGCATGCACTGCTTAACTAAGTCGATACCGGATTGAGTTTGTTGGTCGCCAGATAAGGTATTGCGTTTGATACGGATCTGTTTGCGAAATTCGCTGCGTGTGAGCGTCTTCATAAGAAGGGATACCCCAAAGTGCCGTTGAGAATAGATGGCCCTTGAACCAGCGAGTTCAAGGCGGATCAGCAATGATTACCGTAGGCTTCTCGGTCGGGCCGAGCATGCTCAATAGCACTCAAGTACTAACCCTTAGGGATTGCTTATCGGCTCGGGGACGTGAATCCTCTGACAAACACTCCAGGGTAAATTTTGTGTACGCTATTGCTGTCCGTGCTTAACTTTACTGAGGACATCTGAAAGTGATGTCGTGAGCTGTTCCATTCGCTCGGTCAGTGCGTTTTGTTCATCATTTGCTTCAAACTTCTTGGTTTGTAATTCGTAGCAAATATTCAGAGCTGCGATAGTCAGCAGCTTCACTTCATTGGTTACCTTAGTACGTTCAGCCATCTCTTTCAATCGATTATCAAGATCGGCCGCCGCTGCAATCAATGACTCTTCTTGCCCTGGTGGACAATTCACTCGAGTCAGTTTTCCTAATATTTCAACGTCTACCGCTTGATTACTCATGATGGATGAACTCTTTAACGCGCTATTTTAAGGCTGTTGCCCTTCGCCATTTTTTGAGAAAGAAAAAGTGCAAGTACCGATGAGGAAGCAATCTCCTCTGAGGGAGAAACTATAGGTAAACCGCTATTAAGATTCAAGCTTTTCAGAGTGACTGTTTGTAAATGAGAGCTTGAGCACACAGTAATTCAGCAAATTGAACAATTGGTAGTCAGTCATCCTTCAATTGCTGGGGATCGATGCTTACCAGAATTGGGGTGAAGTGGTACGATTATACTATCGATATAAAGAATAACTGAGCGAGCTATCTGATGAGCGAAACTACTTTACCTGACTACCTAACGGTTGCGACTGAACTTCAATCGGCAAGTCTAGCCGTAACCCCTGCTGAGATGCACGGTTTATTAACGGGTATGTTAAGCGGAGGCTTAAGCCTTGCAGATAAAAGCTGGCAACCACTGATCTTCGATTACACCAATGAAGGCATGGGTTGGCCAGATCGCGCATTAACGCTAGCGGAAGCGACACTGAAAGTAACGACCAGTGAAATCACAGGTTCGGGTATGGAATTGTCTATGTTGCTGCCTGACGAAGACGCAAGCGCAAGCCTATTTGACTTGGCTGATGGTGTGTCTGATTGGATTAACCATTTCATTTCTGGTCTAGGCTTGGTTGGCGCTCAATTGAACAAAGCGTCTGACAGTACAAAAGAAGCATTAGCTGATCTAGAAGAGATGGCTAAGCTAGGCATTGACGAAGAAGATGATCTGGAAGAGCAAGCGCAGCTTCTAGAGCACGTTATTGAGCACGTAAAAGCGTGTGCACTAACGATTCATGCTGAATTTGGTGCTCGCCCATCTGAAGATGCGGCGCCTACCATTCATTAATTCGTTGGCCGGTTTGAGGTTATGATGGCTCAGTATGATGTTGTAATTGCTGGTGGCGCAATGGCAGGGGCAACCTTAGCCCTTGCTTTGAATCACCTAAGCCAAGGTTCACTGTCGATTGCGGTAGTGGAGCCTTATCAGGTTGATCATCAAGCTCACCCTGGGTTTGATTCTCGTTCGATTGCTTTGTCCTATGGCACGGTGCAGATCCTGGATTCTTTGCGCTTATGGCAATCTATCGCTCCGGTCGCGACCCCGATTAAAGATATTCATGTTTCGGATCGCGGGCATGCCGGAATGACAGACATCTACAGTGAAGAGCTTGCTGTAGATGCGCTTGGCTACGTGGTCGAGTTAGCAGATGTGGGTCGAATCTATCAGCAGAAACTTGAATCAGAAGCGGCAATTACCATGCTTTGTCCTGAGTCTGTTAGTAAAGTTGAACGTGAAGAAGCGTTGACGACGATTGAACTGACAAGTGGGCAAACAGTAACCACTAAGTTACTGGTTGCTGCTGACGGTGCAATCTCAACCTGTTGCCAACAGCTCAATATCTCATTGAGTGAGCACGACTTTGAGCAAGTCGCTGTGATTGCCAATATTGTGGCGAGTGAACCTCACCAAGGTCGCGCATTTGAGCGTTTTACCCATCATGGGCCAGTTGCTCTATTACCGATGAGTGACAACCGTTTATCGTTGGTTTGGTGTTTAACACCAGAGCAAGCACAAAAAGTGATGACGCTAAACGACAATGAATTTCTTGAGCAATTGCAGAATGACTTTGGCTGGCGACTTGGCCGATTAGAGAAGGTCGGCAAGCGCGCGAGTTACCCTCTGATTCTTCGTCACCGACAGCAAAATATCTCTCATCGATTTGCCATTGTTGGTAATGCTGCTCAAACGCTTCACCCAATTGCGGGGCAAGGCTTTAACCTAGGCATCCGAGATGTGGCTTCCTTGGCAGAAGAGTTGTGTACCCAGTTAGATGATGTAGGTCGTTACCGTGGTCTTGTTAACTTTAGAAAGCGTAGAGAACAAGACCGAGACGCAATGATCACGTTGACTTCAAGCCTAGTTCACCTGTTCTCAAACGATTATATGACCGCTCGCATTGGGCGTAATCTTGGGTTAGCCGTAATAGATAACCTTCCACCACTTAAAGGTCCACTTTTGCGTCATACGCTTGGCCTAGTAGAAAGATAAGGTAATAAATAATGATGCAAAGTGTTGATATCGCGATTGTTGGTGGTGGCATGGTTGGCCTAGCGCTTGCTGCTGCCCTAAAAGACAGTGACCTAAGAATCGCTGTCATTGAAGGCAGAGCGCCTAGTGAAGGGCTGAGTGAGCTGCCTGATGTGCGTGTATCCGCGTTGAGTCGTTCTAGTGAAGTGATTCTTCGTAACCTAGGTGCATGGCAAGGTATCGAACAAAGACGCGCTGCACCGTATCAAGCGATGGAAGTGTGGGAACAAGACAGTTTCGCTCGTATTGAGTTTGACTCGACACGCTTGGCTCAGCCTAATCTTGGTCATATCGTTGAAAACCGTGTGATTCAATTAGCGCTGCTTGATCAGGTTAAGAAACAAGACAACGTCAGCCTGTATATGCCCGCAACGTGTAAAACGATGGCGATTGGTGAAAGTGAAGCTTGGTTAACATTGGACAATGGTCAAGCACTGACAGCTAAGTTAGTTGTTGGAGCAGACGGCGCAAACTCTTGGGTTCGTAAGCAGCAAGATATCCCATTAACACATTGGGATTACGGACACAGTGCGATTGTCGCGAACATCAAAACCACAGAGCCGCACCACAGCGTTGCTCGTCAAATCTTCACGCCTCAAGGCCCATTGGCATTCCTACCAATGCAACCAAGCAACATGAGCTCGATTGTTTGGTCTACGGAACCAAATCGTGCCGAGAAGCTGGTATCCATGTCGGATGTTGATTTTAATAAGCAGCTAACGGCAGAGTTCGACTCGAAGCTTGGATTGTGCGAAGTGGTTGGTGACCGTTTTGCTTTCCCACTGCGCATGCGTTATGCGCGTGACTTTGCGGTAGAGCGTGTGGCTTTGGTTGGTGATGCTGCTCATACCATTCACCCATTAGCAGGGCAGGGTGTAAACCTTGGCTTATTAGACGCAGCAAGCTTAGCGCAAGAGCTGTTAAAGCTATGGTCTGCGGGTGAGGATATTGGCACCAAGCGTAATCTTCGCGGCTATGAGCGCTGGAGAAAAGCAGAGGCGGCGAAAATGATTGCTTCAATGCAGGGCTTCAAAGATCTGTTTGAAGGCGATAACCCAGCTAAGAAGCTGATTCGTGGTATTGGTATGAAGCTAGCGGGCCAATTACCGGGTGCGAAAGATGAGATCATGAAGCGCGCACTGGGTTTGTCTGGCAATCTTCCTGACTTAGCTAAGCGCCCCGTAGCACACCGATAGTCGCGTGAGATGGATTGCTGTTGATGGTCAGTAGCTAACGTTGATAGCAATTGACGACATCACGAACACGAAAAAGGGTTGGCATTATGCCAACCCTTTTTGTTTGTGCGCCGAGCATGGCGT
>NZ_JBFRLK010000007.1:0-77402 GCF_041469805.1 Vibrio sp. 10N.286.48.C11
AAGATCAACACGCCCTAGCTGACTTCTCGACAATCAATATGGGCTTGGCTATTGATGACCTTCCGGGGCGGGAGTAATTATACTTTGAGCCTCACCAAAGCCTTGAGGATCGATTTTGAGTGTTTGTGTTGGAAAGGCGATATCTGCATTGTGCTTATGGATAATCGCTAATACTTGCAACAGGACATCTTGTTTAACTTCGTGGTATCTCACCCAGTTGACCGTTTTTGTAAAGGTGTAGATAAAGAAGTTGAGAGTTGATGGCCCAAACTTATCAAAGTTAACGATCAGCGTCTGTTTGGCATCGATATCTGGGTGCGTTTCAAGCATGGCTTTTACGTCATCCACGATCAGAGCCAGTTTGTTTGCATCTTGGTAACGCAGACCAAAAGTCTCATTGATCCTGCGGTTCAACATTCTTGATGGGTTCTCGACCACAATGTTACTGAACACAGAATTCGGCACGTACAAAGGACGCTTATCAAAGGTGCGAATAATGGTCATGCGCCAACCAATGCGTTCTACGGTACCTTCGATTTGACGATCGGGAGAGCGTATCCAATCACCGACTTTAAAAGGGCGGTCGAAGTAAATCATCATGCCACCGAAGAAATTCGACAGTAAGTCTTTAGCCGCTAAACCGACGATCAAGCCACCAACACCACCAAAGGTAAGTAAACCGGAAAGGCTGAGTCCAAACGCCTGCATGATGGTTAGGCCGCCCATCACCATAAAGAACAAGCGAGCGACTTTCGCTATAGCTTGTACTGTGGTTTCGTCTCTGGTTTTTTGCTCTAAGACATACGCTTCAGTGTTAGTGATCATTCGTAAGGTAAACCAAACGAAGGTACAGATAATCAATATGTGTTTAAGCGTTTTTAACCAGTTGATTTCGTTGCCAAATTGGTCTTGAAGGATTAGCCCGACAGATACTGTAGCAGGCCAACACCAAAGTAACGTGCTGACAGGGGTTTTTAGTGCTTCTAGCAGTAGATCGTCCCAGTGAAATGGGGTTTTTTGAACCAGAATTTCTAAGCGATTATGGATAATTCGCCAAGCTACCCAAGCGAGAAAACTCGCAATAGTGATGAATAGGACGCTGTTTGCCCAATCACTATGGCTCTGGTTGATGTAGGTTTGTACTTGGGTTATGAATTCATTCATTGTGTGTGCTGCCGCAGAAATTATGAATTGGAAATTAGCAGAAACTCGAGTTGTTCTCTACCTTTATAAATCAAGCGATTATGACAATAGTATAACCTTATTCTTGCAGAACTAACTTTTTTTGAGATAGAAACTAATGTAGGTTTGGCTATCCCGTGTAATTAAAATTTCTTAACAGGATTTCAAATGAGCGACAAACAATATGCAGTTATCGGTTTAGGGCGATTTGGTTTATCTGTTTGCAAAGAGCTACAAAGTTCAGGCGCACAGGTACTCGCCGTCGATATTGATGAAGAGCGAGTGAAAGAAGCGGCGGCTTTTGTTTCACAAGCGATTGTTGCGAACTGTACAAGTGAGGAGACCGTCAAAGAGTTAAGACTCGACGATTACGACATGGTGATGGTGTCGATTGGCTCTGATGTTAACTCCAGTATTCTCACTACGCTGGTGGTAAAAGAGTCAGGCGCAAAAGCTGTTTGGGTAAAGGCGAACGATAAGTTTCACGGCAAGATTCTCTCCAAGATTGGTGCCGACCATATCATCATGCCTGAACGAGACATGGGGATTCGTGTTGCGCGTAAAATGTTGGATAGACGCGTTCTTGAATTTATCGATCTTGGCAGCGGTTTAGCGATGACCGAAATTGTTATTGGTTCCAACTTGTTGGGTAAGAAACTTGGCGACCTTAAGCTGTGTAAAGAAAATGGTGTTGAGGTACTTGGCTTCAAGCGAGGACCAAACCTAACTAAAGCTCCAGAACTGGATGTGAGTTTAGAAATTGGGGATGTGGTGATCATCGCTGGGCCGAAAGAGACCTTATCTAGAAAGCTACGCAATTGGTAATTGGCAATAAGGTAATAGTATGAATTCGTTAAAACGAAAAGGTACTTTCTACACGCTTAAGAGTGATAAAAAGCCACGTAAAGGCTCTGAACCTAAGATTATCCTTACGAGTTTCTTAGGCGTACTTATCCCCTCTGCAATATTGTTGACGATGCCTGTATTCTCCGTGACAGGCCTGAGCTTTACGGATGCACTGTTTACAGCAACCTCGGCGATCAGTGTGACAGGATTAGGTGTTGTCGATACGGGTGAGCATTTCACCTTGGCGGGCAAAATCTTATTGATGTTCTTGATGCAAGTCGGCGGGTTAGGGCAGATGACGCTATCTGCGGTACTGCTTTACATGTTCGGTGTTAGGTTAAGCCTTAAACAACAAGCACTAGCGAAAGAAGCGCTTGGCCAAGATCGTAAGATTAACCTTCGCAAATTAGTTAAGAAGATCATCATCTTTGCATTAGTGGCTGAATTTATCGGTTTTGTATTGCTCTGTTTCCGCTGGGTACCTGAGATGGGATGGTCAACGGGTAGCTTTTATGCGCTTTTTCATGCGATATCAGCATTCAATAACGCAGGTTTTGCACTGTTTTCAGACAGTATGATGAGTTTTGTTGATGACCCATTGGTGATCTTTACCTTAGCTGGCTTGTTTATTTTCGGCGGGCTAGGCTTCACAGTCGTCGGCGACCTATCGAGTAACTGGCGTAAAGGTTTTCGACATCTTCATTTACACACTAAGATTATGCTAACCGCAACCCCGACTTTATTGTTGGTGGGTACGGTATTGTTCTGGCTGCTGGAAAGAAATAACTCAGCAACCATGGAAGGGCTATCGACTCAAGGACAGTGGCTAGCCGCATTTTTCCAGTCGGCAAGTGCTCGTACTGCTGGCTTTAATAGTGTGGATTTGTCTCAATACACTCAGCCGGCATTGCTGGTAATGATTGTACTGATGTTGATTGGTGCCGGTTCTACTTCAACGGGTGGTGGTATTAAGGTTTCGACCTTTGCCGTCGCGTTTGTTGCGACGTGGACGTTTTTACGCCAGAAGAAACATGTAGTGATGTTTAAGCGAACCGTAACTTGGCAAGCGGTAACAAAGTCATTGGCCATTATTGTGGTAAGTGGGGCGTTATTAACCACCGCGATGTTTTTGTTAATGCTTACTGAAAAGGCAGCGTTTGATCGAGTCATGTTTGAGGTGATTTCAGCCTTTGCAACGGTTGGCTTAACCGCTGGCTTAACCGCGAACCTGACTGAGCCAGGTAAATACATCATGATTGTTGTTATGGTGATTGGACGTATCGGTCCTTTGACCTTGGCTTATATGCTAGCTCGCCCAGAACCTTCCTTGTTGAAATATCCAGAAGACACGGTGTTGACTGGTTAATTAGGTTCACGGGCTGATAAATGAAGCTCTGTCAATAAAAACAAAGCCAGCGATACGCTGGCTTTGTTGTCATAGGCTTATCGTTAATTGCGGAATGCTTATCCCTCAAACATCTCAACGTATTCCTCATAGCCTTCTTCTGCTAATTTATCCGCTGGGATAAAGCGCATTGCGGCTGAGTTCATGCAGTAACGTAACCCTGTTGGTTTTGGACCATCTTTAAATACATGTCCTAGGTGAGAATCGCCAAACTTACTGCGAACCTCTGTTCTTGGGTAAAGCAGTTTGTAGTCAGTAGTTGTGACTACATAAGCCTCGCTGATTGGCTGTGTAAAACTCGGCCAGCCTGTACCTGATTTGTATTTGTCTTTTGAAGAGAACAATGGCTCCCCAGTTACGATATCAACGTAAATACCTTCTTGCTTGTTATCCCAGTATTTGTTGTCAAACGGGCGCTCTGTTGCATCGTCTTGTGTTACATCGTACTGCAGTGAGGTTAGCTTCGCTTTAATCTCAGCATCAGACGGCTTGACGTAGGTCTTAGCATTAACTGTCGCATTTTTTCTGTCGATGATCTGACGGAGTGTTTGCGGATTCTCTTTTCTATCGTCACCGAAGATCTTATCTAGGTACTGATCACGGCCAGAAGCATAGCGGTAGTAGTTATAACGAACTTTACTCTTCTTGTAATAGTCTTGGTGATAGTCTTCCGCTGGCCAGAATTTTTCAAATTCAATCAGTTCTGTTTTTAGTGGTTCACCAAAGATATTAGCTTTGTCGATCTCCATCATGAAGTTCTGAGCAACATCTTTTTGTGCTTGGTTATGATAGAAAATAGCCGGTCGATAATGACGGCCTCGGTCTACAAAAGAGCCTTTGTCATCGGTTGGATCGATGTGTCTGAAGAATTGGTCAAGAACCTGTTCATAGCTAACAACATCAGGGTTGTAAGTCACGTTTATCACTTCGATGTGACCCGACTTGCCTGAGGATACTTGTTTGTAGGTTGGGTTTTCTAGTTCACCGCCAGAATACCCAGAGATAACGTCGGTGACGCCTGTCAGCTTTTCTAGGTCGGATTCTGTACACCAAAAACAACCACCAGCCAGTGTCGCGATTTCACTATTACCTGAATTAGCTGTTTTATCCATTGTATTGGCAGTGCCAGTCTGGCTTACAAACAGCGAAATCAGTGGTAGCGCAACCACGAGTGATACCAATATTTTAGATAATTTATTCATAGATACCTCATCTTGACGTTCTTCTCATTCGATTTTGAATGTACGAATAGAGACAGGTTTTAGATGGAAAAAATTGCATCATTCATGAAAAAAATATGTCATTGAGAAAATCTTGCTCATAAATGCCGCCAGTAGTAGGGTGTCGGTACTAACAATAAATAATAGACAGTGATGGCGGTTATCGGTCATCTAAGGAACAGTATGCAAGCAGAAGTTAAATGGGTCGAAGGCTTTAAATTCCTAGGTCAATCTCAATCAGGTCACTCTGTCGTTATGGATGGAAGTGGTGGTGCTACTGCGCCAAGCCCGATGGAAATGGTGTTAATGGCTGCTGGTGGTTGTAGCTCTGTTGATGTGGTTGATGGTTTGAAATCTGCAGGCCAGAACATCACAGGCTGTAATGCAAAACTTGAAACAACACGTCGTGAAACCGCGCCAAAAATCTTTACCGTGATTAATATTCATTTTGAAGTATCGGGTGACAACCTTGATCCTGAGCTTGTTGCTAAAGTCTGTGCGGATTCATTAGAGAAATACTGTTCAGTATGTCTGATGCTCGGTGCTGGCGTAGAGGTGACCCACAGCTGGGAAATCGTCTAGCATTCTGATTGTATACCTTGGTGGTAGGCTAATTTTTTACGGCTTACGGCTTATAGTTTATGGCGTATGAGTATAGCCAGACAAAGAAAAGGGCGGAGCACTTTACAGTGTTCCGCCCTTAATTATTCTAACTAGAGTAGAATGCTATTATTCAGCCGTTTCTACGATAACTTCTTCAACTTTAACTTCTTGCTGGTATTCAAAAGCAGGAATAGTTGCGTCGACACGGCGGTTTTGAGCGCGACCTTCTTCAGTATCATTTGATGCAATTGGGTTTTCTTCACCTTCTCCAGAAACTGAGATGCGATCTGACTCAACTCCTTGTTCTTCGATGTATGCGGCTACAGCGGCAGCACGTTTCTTAGAGATCATCATGTTGTACTCTGCTGAACCTGTTGAGTCGGTGTGGCCAACGACATCAACTGATGATTGAGGGTGATCTTTCAGTACTTCGACCAATGGCATCAATGCAATTTTTCCGTCCGTAGACAATTCGGTACTGTTCGTTGCAAACATCTCTTGAGAATAGCTCTCTGTTTGAGCTTGAGTTACAATGACTGTCGTTTTTTCTTCAATTTCAGCAGTCTCTGTGATTTGCTCAGATGGCGCTTGAGTCACTGCTACCGCAGAAGCTGTAGCAGCAGCTGCTGATGCGGTTGTACTACCAGTACCGAAGTTGTAGCTAACACCAACAGATAATAGATTCGAGTTGAGATCTTGGATGTAGTTGTCTTCGAAATTATCAAAATATTGATATTCAACACGCAGTGCCCAGTCAGGAGATAGCTGCTTCTCAACACCGATACCGGCCGTAAGAACAACGTCATCTTCGCCACCGTGTGAGATGTAAGCAGGGCCAGCTTTGAAGAATACGTCAAACTCTTGCTGGACAGGTAGACGATACATTGGCGTAAGTGAGATTGCGACTAGTGGGTCGCTGAAGTTCGCATTTAAGCCTGGGCCAGCAGGAAAGCTTGTCTTATAGTCACCAAGGAAGTCTGAGCTTAGCTCGATACCAAATTTATCACTAAAATTGTAACCAGTGTAGATACCAGCACCGATTGCATCATCATCACACTTTTCACCACTTACACAGGCGCTATCTAGCCAGCCCATTCCTACTTTTGCCCCAACATAAGTAGTAGCTGCAATAGAAGGAGCAGAAGCTAAGCCTGAAGCGGCAACAACAGCACACATGATTTTTGACAGTTTTTTCATAATCTTATCCTTGGATTAACTATTATTGTTATCTGAACTTACTAGTAAAACGATCACTTATTGGGTAACGACACTGCTTATAACAAGTAATTCAAAGTGTTGTTTCAGTTGAACCTATCTTGTATCAGTAATTATATTGTTAGTCTGATTGCGTATCGTAGTCAATGAAATTGTTAAAAATTATACATTTAAAGTGTTATTTACTGTGCTATTTGTCAATAATATGTTGTCTCAAATGTTGGAAACGAAGAAACCTCGTATCATTTTTAGGCGATACGAGGTTTCATTTTCATGTGTACGGAATGTTTGGTTGGGTAATCTAGGTGATTACCGTTATGGGCGCTCACCAGCTAACAAACGTTTTTCAATATCTGCAATGACACCTGGTAGGTCTGCAATGGTATCGATTAGGTAGTGTGGGTTTGATTTGTTTAGCTTAACGCTTGCTTTTTCACGTGCAGCTGCAAGTGTTGTCTCGTCTGCATCTAAATATTCTTGATACGTTAAGCCTGCTTCGTTCCCCGATAATACAAGTCCAACTGTCCACATGCCTGCGTTGTGACCCTCATCGATCCCCGGTGCTGCGTCGTCTACTTTTACACACGCAGCAACGTTAGTTACACCTAGATCGATTACGTTTTTCAGTGTCATAAATGGAGCAGGGCGACCACCTTGAGGTAAGTCATCGGTCGCGACCACGTTATCTGGTCGGTAACCGTAATCTGCAGCCGCAGGAATTAAAACATCCATCACTTCACGTGGGTAACCTGAACAAGAGCCGATCTTCACGTTCTTCTCTTTTAGGTTATCGACCACTTCTATCGCATTCAAAATAGGTGCTGCATGATCGGCTACTTTCGCTTTTTGAAGAGGCATGAATGCCGCGTAGATCGCGTCAACGTCTTCACTTGTCATCGAGCGTCCGAACTGAGCCTTCCAACGAGCATCAACAGCTGGAATTCGACCCACTGCTTGGATGTGGTCCCATTTGCCGATCCCCATAGGTTCACGCGCTTCTGCTAAGTCGATATCAAAGTCGAAACCTTGTCTGAATGCTTCAACGAAAATACTGGTTGGAGCAAATGATCCAAAATCAACGATAGTGCCAGCCCAGTCAAAGATAACCGCTTGGATAGGTGATGTTGTATTCATAGTCGTGTCCTATTTATGTTCTCTCCCAGCTCAAGTTGTTCTGGGAGATGAATGATTGTTTTAAGTTATTGGTTAGATGATGGTTTAAAGGTATTCAAAGTCTTTGCAGACTTTTGCTATCGCTTTTTCGAAGACAGACAGAGCGACTTCTAGTTCGCTGCGGCTGATGATCAATGGTGGGCTCAACTGAATCACATTACCTTGTGACACCTTAAAGCTCAGGCCATCGTTTAGACACTGGTAAAGCACGGCTTCTGCTTCATCGAAAGCTCGGGTTTTGGTGATGTGATCAGTGACCAACTCCACCCCCCAGAGCAGGCCGATTCCGCGAACATCACCAATGACTGGGTACCTCTCTTTCATTTGAAGCAACTGTTCACTCACGAATGCGCTGTCCGCTTGTACTTTTTCAAGTAGGTTTTCTTGCTCAATCACTTCCATGGTGGCGAGTGCTGCCGCGCAACCAATTGGGCTTTTTTCGTGGGTGTAGTGACCAAGAGATACTTGCGCTGCCGTGTTGTATTTGTCTTTAGTGATCATGGCTGCGATTGGTACTAAGCCGCCGCCAAAACCTTTACCGATACAAAGAATGTCAGGTTCGATATCAAAAGCTTGGTGAGTGAACCATTCGCCACTGCGACCCATACCGTTTGGAATGTCGTCGATGATCAACATGACGTTATGCTTATCACAAATCTCACGGATTCGCTTCCAGTAAGCTTTGCTTGGAACTTGAACGTCTGTGTTACGCACTGCTTCGGCAATGAAGGCACCAATGCCACCTTCTTTTTCAATCACATATTCTAGGTAATCGGCGTAGTGCACATCACATGCCGTCTCATTGTTATCGCCTGAGTTTTGCCCGCAACGCGATAAAGAGACATTAAGGGGAAAAGCACCACGATAGGAAACCGCTGGTGGAATGCGTTCTACGCCAGCCATTAATGGCCCCATGCCTTCGCGGAAACACGCTTCGCCACCCACTGAAATCGCATCAAGTGACGCGCCATGGAATGAATCCCACAATGACACTACTTTGAAATTGTTGGTGACATGTCTAGCTAGTTTGAGCGCCATGCCGATTACTGATGTGCCACCGGGAGCAAACAACACGCGATTCAAATCACCACCGCAGATCTGTGTGAGTTTCTCAGCACACTGAACCGCAGTTTCATTGGTGAAGCGACGTGGTGAAAATGGCAACGACGCCATTTGCTGAGTCACTTTATTAATAATATGTGGGTGGCCATAACCAAGCTGATGAACATTGTTCCCGTGAAAGTCCATGTACTTTTTGCCCGTCGCATCTTGAATGTAGATGCCTTCGGCTGCTTCAAGTGTGTCTAGGCAAGGCGTTGACATGGCTTGATGAAGAAACACGTCAGAGTCACGTTTTAACATCGCTTGAGTCGCATCATCGTTTAGCGATTCGTTCCATTTTTCGCGTGCTGGCGTGGTGTTCACATCGCCTTCGCTTCGAAAGTGTGTGGCCTTTAGAATCGGCTCTTGATTGGTCGTCGTCATTATTTGATATCCCAGTACATAGCATTCTTAACTGCGCCAATGAGAGCTTCAATATCTGACGGATACACTTCACCGATGTTACCGATTCGGAAGCAGTCTGCGTTTGAAACCTTGCCCGGGTAAATCACAAAACCTTGTTCTTTCAAGCGGTCATAGAATTCCTTAAATTGGTAATCGCTATGAGTTGGAGAATAGAAAGAAGTAATGATAGGTGAATGAAGATCATCATTAAGCAGTGGCTCAAAGCCAAGAGAGCGCATACCTGCAACCAATGTGGTTTGGTTGGTTTGGTAGCGATTATGACGAGCTTCGATGCCACCTTCTTGCTCCAATTCAAGTAGAGCTTGGTAGAAAGCACGCACTGTATGAGTTGGAGAGGTAAAGCGCCATTTACCATGGTTGCTTTCCATGCAGTGCCATTGGTCAAACAGGTCAAGGCTTAATGAACGAGCTTGGCCTTTGCATTTTTCCAGTTCCGATTGCTTCGCAATAACAAAGCCGAATCCCGGTACACCTTGAATACACTTGTTTGCCGAGCTGATCATGTAATCGATACCTAAGTCAGCAATATCCATAGGGATGCCACCAAAACTCGACATCGCATCTAGAATGACGGTTTTGTTGTGCTGTTTTGCCAATTTGGCGAAGTTTTCGATTGGATTCAACATACCCGTAGTGGTCTCACAGTGCACAATCGCAACGTGAGTAATGTCTGAATCCATAGCCAATGCCGTCTCCATTTCGTTCAAGTCAGGCTGTGATGTTTCACCTGGGGAAACGACATGGCATGGAATGTTTAAGTATTCTGAGATTTGAGCAATCCGAGCACCATACGCACCGTTGTCAACAACAAGAAGCTTGCCGCTTTTAGAGATAACGCTACCGATTGTGGCTTCAACTGAAGCGGTGCCGCTACCTTGCATTAGTACGCTCGTATAACCCGTTTGCTTAGTCGCCAAAGTCACTAGCTTGCTACGAATCACTTCAACAACGTCTTTGTTGTATTCATCATCCCAAGTACACCAATCTTTTAGCATCGCTTGGCGAACGGTTTCAGAAGTAGATAGAGGACCCGGTGTCAGTAGTAGGTATTCGTTTCTCATGTTCAATTCTCGTGATTTGTGTTTTGGACTATACCAGTATTTGCGGTTACTTTAACAACCAATTTAAACGGTCGTAAATAGCCCAAACGTTATTTTCACAAAAGCTTCATATTCAAATTTGTCACTTGTGTTGAGAAATTTTCCGATCTTTAAATTGCCATTTTTTGTTCATTTAACCGTCATAAAAGTCGATTAGGTTAATACTCCTAATCTGGTACATACCAATACGAAGGCGTGTACTAACAACCTAAATGAATTTATGGATATAGAAGCCTCTAGATGGAGCTTCTAACTTCTAACCTTGGCATCGGGCCTGACTGGAGAAAATGATGAAAAACCGTTTTATGAAAGGATCACTTGCAGCATTCGTTACTCTATTAGCTGGTAATGCTTATGCAGCACAGGAAGTGACGGTTTACACAGCTTTTGAAACTGACATTTTAGCGAAATACAAAAACGCATTTGAAAGTGAAAACCCAGACATCAACATCAAGTGGGTTCGTGATTCAACAGGAATCATGACGGCAAAATTATTGGCTGAGAAAAACAACCCTCGTGCAGAGGTGGTGTGGGGCCTTGCGGGTTCTTCAATGGCACTGCTTAAAGAAGAGGGCATTCTCAAGCCTTACACACCTCAAGGTGTAGAAGCGCTGCGTGCAAATCTTAACGACCCGCAATCTACTCAAGCTTGGTATGGCAATGACGCATTCTTCAATGCGGTTTGTTTCAACGAAGTAGTTGCTAAGCAATTGAACCTACCTGCACCTAAATCTTGGGATGACCTAACGAAGCCTATCTACAAAGGCCACATTGCAATGCCAAACCCAGCGTCTTCTGGTACGGGCTACATGCAGGTTTCGGCTTGGTTACAAAACATGGGTGAAGACCAAGGTTGGAACTACATGCAGAAGCTAGATCAAAACATTGCTCACTACACGCACTCTGGTTCTAAGCCATGTGTTCAAGCGGGCATGGGTGAAGTGGCTATCGGTATTTCTATGGCGAGCCGCGGCGCGAAGCTGAAGACTCAAGGCGCGCCACTTTCTGTGATTACACCGGAAGGTATCGGTTGGGAATCTGAAGCGGTAGGTCTTGTTAAGCCTTCAGATGCAGCACAACGTGTTATCGATTGGTCTATCTCTAAAGCAGCGAATGAACTTTACATCGAAATGTACCCAGTTGTTGGCCACCAAGATGTCACAGGTAAAGCAGAAAACTTCCCGAACGTAGAGAAGAACATGGCAAAAATGGACTTCGCTCGTATGGGCAGCGAACGTGCAGATGTTCTGAAAACATGGTCTGAGAAGTTTGACGCTAAATCAGAGCCAAAATCTTAACCTGCTGAGCTAGTTAGTTTATTGGCTACTTGGTTCATTAGGCATTTGGTCCATTAAATACGCAGCCCACTAGAAGTAAGAAATCAGCAAAGGAAGGCTTCGGTCTTCCTTTTTTAGTTTTACGCCTTTAGGTTTTAAGTAAGGTACAACAAATGACAAAGCACTACTCATATTGGTTCAAGCAAGCATTGGAACAGGAATTTGGTAGCATCAATGCGGGGCTAAAATCCGCTAAGCCGCTCCAAAAAGACGTCAACTGTGATATCGCCATTGTTGGCGGTGGTTATACGGGTTTATGGACGGCGATTTTAATCAAACAACAGCAACCCGAAAAGCATGTTGTCGTGATTGAAAAAGGCCTATGTGGGAGCGGTGCTTCTGGTGCGAACGGCGGTTGTATGCTGACGTGGTCAACTAAGTATCCGACGCTGAAAAAGCTTTACGGAAAAGAACAAGCGAAATGGTTGGTTAAGGAATCGGAAAAGGTCATATACGAGATCGAAGCCTTCTGTAACGAACACAACATTGACGCGCATCTATATCGCAGCGGAACTTACTACACGGCGACCAATGAAGCTCAAAAGGGTGGAATGGAGCCTGTTGTTAATGAGTTGGTTAAGCAGGATATCAACAGCTGGAAGAAGTGCGACAATTCTTTGGCTGATAAAGCGGGATCTGATCGCCATATTGAGGGTTACTACTCAGAAGCTGCGGGTAGTGTGCAGCCAGCGTTATTGGCTAGAGGTTTGCGCCGAGTCGCTCTTGAACTGGGTGTTGAAATTCACGAAAACACAGAGATGACATCACTTGACTATGGCTCTCCCGCTCGAATTCAAACCAAAGGCGGTTCCGTATTTGCGGATAAAGTGATCTTGGCACTCAACGCGTGGATGCTCGATCACTTCAAAGAGTTCAAACGCAGCATTGTGGTTGTCTCTTCAGATATGGTAGTGACCAAGCCTATTCCTGACAAGCTCAAGCAATTTGGCCCAGAGAAAGGGGCGGCGGTGGTGGATTCGCGTATCTTTGTCCACTACTATCGAGACACCCAAGACGGACGACTCATGTTGGGTAAAGGCGGTAATAAGTTCTCGTTTGCCAATCAAGTCGAAAGCATGTTTAACCAAACCACCAATTATCTGCCGATTCTCAATCAATCATTCCAAAAGCTGTTCCCTAAACTGGAGCAAAGTGAGTTCGATTACAACTGGTCGGGCGGTTCAGATCGTTCCGTCACAGGATTGCCATTTTTCGGTAATCTAAAAGGCCAAAACAACATCTATTATGGGCTCGGTTACTCAGGTAATGGTGTTGCTCAAACTCGTATGGGCGGAAAGATTCTGTCATCTATGGTACTCGGAACCGACAATGCTTGGACGTGTTGTGGGTTAACCAAAGGACCGCTTGGGCATTTCCCACCTGAGCCATTCCGTTGGGTGGGGGCGATGATGGTGCGTGATGCGGTACGAAGAAAAGAGAACGCGGAAGATTCTGGTAAAACGCCATTGTGGCTGGATAAGCAATTGGCAAAGCTGGCTGGTGCGGCGGGCAAAGCCGACAAGGTTAAATCATAGATTAATCTAGTGTTTAAATTAGAAGTTTACATTTGGGCTCTCAGTGATCTTTGGGCAAGTCATTGAGGGCTTTCAACGTTGAATTAAGTTTCAATGCTGAACAAATAATGATCTTTAATGCTTATTATATCTGCAATATAACTGTCATTTAGCTTCTATAAATTTGTCACTTAACTGCAATGTTCTCAGTTTAAATTTGGTATATACCATATAGAGAGTGCTGTAGTATGAGCAACCAAACTTATTTGAATATTGAAAACGTTGTAAAGCAATTTGGCCAATTCACAGCGTTAAAAGACATTTCCCTATCGATAGATAAAGGCGAGTTCGTCTGCTTCCTTGGCCCATCTGGCTGTGGAAAAACCACCTTATTACGTGCGATTGCAGGTTTAGATTTACCTACTTCAGGTTCTATTGAGCAGAACGGTAAGGATACGACCTTCTTACCACCAGAAAAGCGCGACTTTGGCATTGTGTTCCAGTCTTACGCTTTGTTCCCGAACCTTACTGTGGAAGAAAACATTGCGATTGGCCTTAAAAACCAAGGCATGTCGACCAAAGAAGCTCTTGAGACGGTTGAGTCTTGGTTAGAGACCATCGGCTTACCGACGTCTGGTCAGAAATTCCCAAATCAATTGTCTGGTGGGCAGCAGCAGCGTGTGGCTTTGGCTCGTGCTTTGGCTTTGTCTCCAGGTTTGCTACTCCTTGATGAACCGCTTTCTGCATTGGATGCAAAAGTAAGAACACACCTGCGCGACGAGATCTGTCAATTGCAGCGTAAATTGGGCATCACCACGATTATGGTGACGCACGATCAAGATGAAGCTTTGACCATGGCTGACCGCATTGTGGTCATGAATCACGGTATTATCGAGCAAGTGGGCGCTCCACAAGAGATCTACCAAAAACCCGTCAGTCGTTTCGTGGCTGAGTTTGTCGGCAGTATGAACTTTATTCAAGCTTCTGTAGCAGCTCAAGGCAAGATGCGTATTGCTGAGTCTATGTTGCCATTGCCTGGGTTAGACAACCTGACACCAAAGCAGGGTGATATGTTTGATATCGCGGTTCGTCCTGAGCAAATCCAGTTTGTTGATCGTTTTAGTGAATCCTTGCCAGTGAGAATCGTATCAAGCGAATTCTTAGGGGCGTTTTATCGCGTGGAGTGCGAGTTGCAACATGACTCAACTGCCAAAGAGATCATCGTTGATGTACCCGTCAAAGAGTTCAACCGATTGAAGCTGCGTCGCAGTGATATTCGTTACGTGGCATTTGATCAAGAAGGTCTTAGGGCTTATCCATCGAAAAGCCTGCAAGTGATGAAAGACGAGGCGGCGTAAATAATCATGGAATCGACTCAAATGATGCAATCTAAGCTGCTTATTCAACGACGAATGCAACCTTTCGTTGCTCGCTTAAGTAAAGACAACGTAATTCTATTTGGGCTTTTGGCATTTTTGTCCGTAGTCATGACGCTATTCATTCTGATGCCACTTTGGGCAATGTTGAAGAAAAGCGTTCAGAATGCAGATGGCGAGTTTGTAGGTTTACAAAACTTCGCCACCTACTTTTCTTCTCAAAGCCTTTGGCAATCAGTAGGTAACACCTTTTCTTTGGGTCTATTGGTAACGGTTGTCGTTGGCGTACTAGCGTTTGGTTATGCCTATGCGTTGACTCGTTCATGTATGCCTTTTAAGGGGCTTTTTCAGGTGTTGGGTTCAGCGCCGATTCTAGCTCCATCATTGCTTCCTGCGATCAGTCTGATCTTCTTATTTGGTAACCAAGGTATCGCCAAAGAAGTCTTGGGCGGCAACTCGGTTTATGGCTTGATTGGTATCTCACTGGGTTTGACATTCTGGACGTTTCCACACGCTTTGATGATTCTGACCACCTCATTAAGAACCTCTGACGCTCGCCTTTATGAGGCAGCACGAGCACTCAATACTTCATCGTTAAAAACTTTCTTTATGGTGACGTTACCTGCGGCAAAATACGGCTTGATCAGCACTCTGATCGTTGTGTTTACGCTGGTGGTTTGTGACTTTGGTGTGCCAAAGGTGATAGGTGGTAGCTACAACGTGCTATCGACTGACATCTTTAAGCAGGTGGTTGGTCAACAGAACTTCTCTATGGGGGCGGTAACCAGTATCTTGCTGCTATTGCCTGCGTTGCTTGCGTTTACCGTTGACCGCTGGGTGCAAAAGAAACAGAAGAGCTTGTTTGATACTCGTTCTGTCGCGTACCAACCTGAACCTAGCTCACTACGTGATGGCTTATGTTTCCTTTATTGCACCATCATCTCTGCTGCTGTGGTTATTGTGTTGGGTATGGCGATATACGGTTCGATGGTCACCTTCTGGCCTTGGAACAAAGCGCTGACGCTAAACAACTACAACTTCGCAGAGATGAGTACTTATGGTTGGGCGCCATTCTTCAACTCGTTAACGCTTGGTGCTTGGACTGCCATTATCGGTACCGTATTGATTTTCTTAGGTGCGTATTGCATTGAGAAGGGCAGAGCATTTGGTCCTGTTCGTCAGGCGATGCAGATGCTCAGTGTTGTGCCGATGGCCGTTCCTGGGATGGTGTTGGGTTTGGGGTATATCTTCTACTTCAATGACTTGAGTAACCCACTTAACTTCCTGTATGGCACGATGGCGTTCTTGGTGATTAATACCGTGGTTCACTACTACACGGTAGGACACATGACGGCGTTAACGGCATTGAAACAGCTGCCTTCTGAAATTGAGGCAACAGCGGCTTCGGTAAACTTACCGCAATACAAGTTGTTCTTTAAGGTGACGGTACCCGTTTGTCTGCCGGCGATTTTAGATATTGCGACATACCTGTTTATTAATGCACTTACCACGACATCTGCGGTAGTATTCTTGTATTCTACCAATACGATTCCAGCGTCAGTTTCAGTACTGAATATGGACGATGCGGGACAAACCGGTGCAGCAGCAGCCATGGCAGTCATGATCATGATATCGGCGGCAAGTGCGAAGTTGATTCATATGTTAATCAACAAGTTATTTGAGAAGCGCACCCAAGCTTGGCGCAAACGCTAGCGAACCATTTTATATTGCAGTTGGCCAAGGAGTGGCTGACGACAAGAACAAGAATAAAAGGAAATGAAGTGCAGTACGTAAAAATCAAAGATGTCATCGTAGAGCAGATAGAGTCGGGGATGTTAACGCCACGACAGAAGCTGCCTGCGGAGCGCAAACTGGCTGAATCGTTTGATACAACACGGGTAACGTTGCGTGAAGCGCTGTCTTCACTTGAAGCTGAAGGGCGTATTTATCGAGAAGACCGCCGTGGTTGGTTTATCTCTCCAGCGCCACTGCGCTACGACCCAACGCAAACGCTGAACTTCACTAATATGGCTTTGTCGCAGAATCGTAAGCCGAAAACAGAATTAGTGGCAGCGAAAGGCATGTTAGCAACCAAGGAAGCAACTAGGCTTCTTGAGCTGCAACCTTTTTCGGATGTTTATCGAGTAGACAGAGTTCGTTACCTTGAAGACCGGCCGGTTGTGTATGTGACTAACTACATTCGACCTGAGTTGTTCCCTAACTTGCTTGACTACGACTTGTCTAAATCGTTGACGGACATCTACCGCGAACACTTTGGTGTGGTGTATCAGAAGATCCGTTACCGAGTGAGCACAACGTCTTTACTTGGCGAGACAGCGCAAGCCCTACGTGCGACTTCTGGCTCTCCTGCAATGGTCGTAGAGCGTGTGAACTACAACCAAAACGGCGACTTGATTGACTGCGATATTGAGTATTGGCGTCATGACGCGATCAGTATCGAGTCAATCGCGCAGCTAGAGCGCTAGTCATACGTTATAACGTTGGCATATCTGCAATTATGCAGGACTGCCCAATTGAAAAGTTCAAAGGTCTCTTATTCGGAGGCCTTTTTTATCACCTGTTGTCAGCCGTTGTGCTAATTCATCAATAATTTAGGAATGAAATGGAATTCTCTGCCATCATCATCGTGATTATCTCAGCTTTGCTGCATGCGGGTTGGAATGTCCTCGGTAAATCAAATCAAGGCTCTGGCTCATCTTTCTTCTTAGCGTCTGGCTTTGCCGCTGCCGCGATTCTGACTCCTTATTTGGTTTGGTATGTCTACAGCGTCGGCTTTGAAAACATCACAATTCCATTTTGGCAGTTACTCTTCTTGAGCGGTATTTGCCAAATTATCTATTTAATCGGCTTAGGCATCGCCTACAAGCAGGCCGATATTGGTGTGATTTACCCAATGGCACGAGCACTGCCTGTGTTGATGGTTGGCTTAGGCACGGTGTTGATAGGGTATGAGTTATCGCTCAATCAATGGCTTGGCTTTGCATTGATCACACTGGGTTGTTTGTTTGTCCCGCTCAAGCAATTTTCTGAATTAAGGCTCAAGGCTTACCTGAACCTTGGTGTGCTTTGGGCGCTCATCGCTGCCATCGGCACTACCGGTTACTCCATTATTGATAAAGAGGCGCTACTCTTATTAGAGCCTTTAAGCGCACCAAGTATTACTAATAAACACACGGCGATTTTCTACTTGGGTATTCAGTTCTGGGCGATCGTGATTCCGCTGAGCCTGTGGTTGCTCGTGTCGAATCAAAGAATAGAATTTCATAACGCTTGGTTATTACGTAAAAGAGCGACACTTGCTGGCATCATGATGGCTTCGACTTATGGCTTAGTGTTGTTTGCGATGACCATTACGGAGAACGTCAGCTTAGTTGTTGCACTTAGGCAGGTGAGCATCATTTTCGGCGTAGTAATGGGGCTCTATTTTTTAAAGGAAAAGTGGTACGCCACTCGCGGTGTCGGTGTCTCTTTAATTATTGCAGGCTTAGTTATCTCATTGAATTAAAAGAGCACTGAGTGATTGAGGCCCTAAGAGTAAGTGTTTGTTTAGTCTAGATACTAAAACGCCCTTAACGATATGAAGTCGTTCAGGGCGTTTTCTATTTATCTTTAATGCTTTTAGCTTAAGTGCTTTTGTAGCAAGACTCTTTAGCTCGCTATAGTTTGAGCATCTTGTTGTTTCAGCACTTTGTGGCCATCTTCAGTGACGCCACGCTTCCAATAACTACTGATGTAGATGTTCTCTTTTTCTACTTCTTTTTCATTGCGGAAGTATTGTCTCAGTTCACGCATGCTTTCAAACTCACACGCTGTCCATACTGACACCTGACCTTCTAACCATTCTATGTTGCGCACAGTTTGTGAAAGCGATTCTGAGGTTTCATCTTCAATCAACCAAGTTATTTTGATGCCTTGAGGAGCTTCAAGTGCTTGCTTATCTGCTGCGGAATTGATCTGAATGACTGCGTGACCCGTTGCCGTTTCTGGAAGCGTTTTTACCTTTGCAGAAAGAGCAGGTAGGGATGTCATGTCCGCAACTAAGAAGAACCAATCTGACTCAAGGTTTAACCCTTGAATTAAACCTGGGCCAGCCACTGAAACTGTGTCACCGATTTTTGCGTTCATTGCCCATCGAGCCGCAAAACCACATTGTAAATCTGTAGTAATGTGGCGAACGAAATCAACCTCAATCCACTGCTCTACAGGGTTGTACTGACGAATAGTGTAAGTGCGCATGGTTGGGCGCTCGCCTTCAGTCAGTTGGCTTAAATCAGTCGTGCCAAGTGGCGAGAATAAAAGCTTGATGTAGCCACCGGCACATTCTGTTGGGTATTTACTTAATCCCTCACCGCTAAGCGTTAGACGCTGCATGTTTGGAGTAATTGTTGAGGTTTGAGTAACGGTTAATGTGATAGGGCTAGGCTTGCTCATATAAGGATCTCTTAGATTTTGATTTCCACATCATAATCCTGAACTAAAAAACACTCAATACTAATAGTTATCATTTACTTTGATTTACACATGCACAGCCTAACTGATGCGATAGATTCTATTCTGAAACGGAAGCGACAAAAAAGAGCCCTTTAGAAAACTAAAGGGCTCTTAGGATAAACGTGATTAAATGAGCAAAATTAGCTGTTTGCTTGCTCTAGTTCAATCGTTTCGTCAGCGGCTTTCGCAGCTTCAAGCATCTTACGAATAATGAACGATGCTGCCATTGCGATACCTACCATCACGACTGCAAGTACAGTCAGCATTTGGAAGTAATCACCGTAAACCGTTTGCACGATCTCTTGTGTGATTTCTTGACCTTTTTCTAGTGCAATAGACGTTGAGAATACCGCACCAACAATACCTGATAGTGCGATAGCAACAGAGAACAAACTTACAGAGAAGTTCTCGATGTGCTTAGGCGCAACAGACAGGATGAAGGCTACAACCATTGAACCAACAATCACTTCACCAAACGCTAGGAAGAAGTGAATCGCTAGGAATACTTCTGGGCGGATCAGAACATCATCACCAACTGTTGTTACTGCCATCGTAAGGATACCGAAAGCGATAGCCGTCAGGATGAACGAGAAACCTACTTTGGTTGCAGTAGAGAAGTTAATGTTTTTCTTTTCTAGGTTAGAGAAGATGCCCGCGATGATCGGGCCAGCAACCATACACCATAGTGGGTTCATCGCCATTGATGCTTCAGGTGCAACAGGGATGAAGCCGAATAGATCACCACGCATTGTGTTGATTGCTACCATTGTCATCGACGTCATCATTTGGCCGTAGTACACGAAGAAGCATGTCGTTAGGAATGTGATGATTAAGATAGTGCCCATTTTCAGCATATCTGACTTCTTCGATTTCATCATCAAAGAGACAAAGTAGATGATCGCTGCACCGCCAATTGCGTAAACGATGTTTTGGCCAATATCCATGTTAGAGAACATGAAGAAAACCAAGCCGATCATTGCGGCAGAAAGACCAAGGAACGCTGCCCAGTTTTTAGTGCTTACTGGTTGTTGATCGATCTCCGCACTCGCTTCAACAAGGCCTTTGCGAACAAAGATCATCATAAGAAGCGCAGCACCCGCTAGAACGGCAGACAGAAGGAAACCACCGTGGAAACCAACAACAAGCACTAGCATAGGGAACAGGTATTGGCCAAGCAGAGCGCCGATGTTGTTCACTGAGTAGTTGATTGGGTAGCAGTTCTCAAAATCTTCTTGAGTTTTGAACGTGCGTTTGTAAAGACTTGGGTAAGAAGGGGACATCAAACCACGAGCATAACTTGCTAACGCAATACCACATAATGCCATCGGGACATTAGTTGCTGCAGCACCAAGTACCAGTAAAACGTAACCACTCGCGAATCCTAAAAAAGCGATGGTTAAAGAACGATACGCACCTAAGAATTTGTCAGCGATGAAACCACCTGCAATAGCAAACAGCGGTCCGATTGCAGAGAACGCACCAACAACCATCATGGTGTCGGCTTCATTGTAGTTAAGGTCTTCAAGGAAGAAACGAGTCAAGATCACCATGACGCCATAGAACGAAAGTCCGAACATCATTTGGCAGAACATCATTGATTTGTTTAATCTATTCCACATTATTTTATTCTCACATTAGTATTAATATGTAGTGTAATTGCCCAATTATAATACCATTGCTAGTAATACATAAACTGAAACATGTATCCCAAACCGGACTTTGCTCGATATATCTTTTCTTATGAGTGCATTCATATTTCTCATGAATGATATTTGCAATATTAGATTTTGCTAGTGGATGCGTGTCTGTGTGAAAATCAACCGACTTTATTTGTGGCTAAGTTATGAACTATTAAAGGGAAAATTAGCGAGAGCCATAGGGTAAATATTTTTGAGTAAGCATCACTTTCAAATGGCATTAGGATTCTTGCCAATAAAAAAGCCAGCTTGGTAGCTGGCTTTGTTGAGATATTGAAAACTAAGTTTACATGAATGCCGTCTCTACAGAGGCTTTCTCCACTCGTGTTCTTGTCTGTTATTCACACGGTGGTGCCATGTGGATCACGGCTAGGCCACCAAGAGATGTTTCACGGTATTTCTTGTTCATGTCTTTACCTGTTTGGTACATGGTTTCAATAACCTTGTCTAACGAGATAAGACACTTGCTGGTGCGCTTCAACGCCATGCGTGATGCGTTGATGGCTTTCATCGCTCCCATAGCGTTACGCTCAATACATGGTACTTGAACCAGGCCACCAATTGGGTCGCATGTCATACCCAGTGAATGTTCCATCGCGATCTCAGCTGCGATACAGATCTGCTCGTTACTACCGCCACGTAGGGCAGTTAACCCTGCAGCAGCCATTGATGACGATACGCCTACCTCACCCTGACAACCCACCTCTGCGCCAGAAATAGATGCGTTGGTTTTGTATAAGATGCCGATAGCACCAGACACTGCCAAGAAGTCCTTAAGCTGCTTAGTGTCCAGTTCTTTAATGAAGCGATGGTAGTACATCAAGACCGCAGGGATGACGCCAGCAGCACCATTTGTTGGTGATGTGACAACCTGACCACCTGCAGCGTTTTCTTCACTCACGGCAAAGGCAAACAAGTTAATCCAATCCATGATCTCCATTGGATCGTTTTCAATGGCGGCATTTGCTTCAAGCTTTTTCAAAAGAGCTGGTGCTCGACGTGTTACTTCTAGACCGCCATCAAGAATACCTTCAGTATCAAAACCACGCTGCATACACAGGGACATCACCTTCCAAATTTGGTCGGCTTTCTGGTCAATCACATCCATGCCTTGGAATGACACTTCGTTGCGCAAGACTAAGCCACCAAGGCTCAGTCCATTCTGGTCAGATAATTCAAGCAATTGATCGGCAGAGGTAAAAGGGAATTCAACTTGTGTTTCTGACTCTTGCTTGCCATTCTGAAGCTCATCAGCAGTCGCGATAAAGCCACCACCAATCGAGTAGTAGGTTTCCATATCCAGAAGGCTGCCACTCTCGTCAAAGGCAGAGATGGTCATGCCGTTTTCATGCAGTGGTAGGTTGGTTTTGTGGAAGAGTAGGTCGCTCTCTACATCGAAATGAATTTCATGGTTACCGCTCACCCATAGAGATTTATCTTCAATCGCCTTACGCATTGCTTGGTTAGCACTGGTAATTTTGATGGTGTCAGGGCGGTTACCTAGCAAACCTAACAACGTCGCTCTGTCTGTGTGGTGGCCAATACCCGTCAATGATAACGAGCCGTATAAGTCGATTTGAATGCGATTCACTTGTTTAAGCTGAGCATCAATTTTTTGGGTAAAGTTAAACCCAGCGATCATTGGTCCATTTGTGTGGGAGCTGGACGGCCCAACCCCAATTTTGTAGATATCAAAAATAGACAGCATAGTAACTTCCTGTGAAGACGGTTCGATGAACGAACTCTGTGTAAAATTTGTATTGAGTTGCACTTCTTTGAGTGAAACATTTCTTCGATTGAGCTGCTTCTTTGCTTGAAACGCCTCTTTTGTTGAGACTCGTGTTAACAAGCATAGAGCGATGAAATACAAGAGCGTGCTATGTTTGCTTTAAAGCGACACGTCTATTCTCGTATTACCTAAGATGTCGCTATCAACAGTGAGCATTATTGCGAGCAACATATAAGAATTTCAAAATACTTTTGTTAACAAGTATTGTATACATAATTCACTCCATCTAACCGCCAAAACGAGACTTGAACATAAAATGAGCATTAATCACCTCCTTATTGTGCTGGGTAAGCGACTTAATGAGAATAAATTGACTGATGAAGGAATCAGTCGAGTTGATGCTTTAGTTGAGTATCTGGGAGAGCCTTTGGCAGAAGAGTCGAGCCCGCAAACTGCCGTAGCATTTTGTGGTGGGGTAACAAAAGGACAAACTCTCTCTGAAGCGGACGCAATGCATCAGTATTTTAGAAAGCTCGAAAATCAACGTGAACATCCGTTGTCCTTAGGGGCTATTTTACTTGAGCAGCACTCAACCAATACTGTCGAGAACATTCAAAACTTGGCCTCAGAGATGATTGCAAGCGGGCTATTTACTCGCGGACAGGGTGTACAGGTGACCTTCGTTTCTAATGACTATCACTTACAACGCATATTTGAGATTCAAACGCTAATGGACGAACAGGGTTTACTTAAGGTCCTCGTCGAGAAGTGCTCAGAACTTGGGGTAGATTTACAGATAGATCCTCAGCTAGAGGCTCATGTTGCGGTGCCATACCCTCATAAAAGTGCTCAAGGGCAGTTGTTTTTATTAATGGATGTACTGACGACCTACCGAGTCTATCTTGAAGGTGTCTGTGCGGGTGCATTTGAGAGAGATTTGGAATCGATTAGACACGAGCCTGAAAGGCTGTCGTTTGAAGCACTAATAGCCGCAAAGCAATTAGTCGACCGTTCATCTCGCTTTGAAATTGTCGACAGTTTGCTTCCAGTATTGGAGTGCTGTATCCAGCAGACTTCAGTGGGTACAGACATAAAAAAAGTCAGGGAATACCTAGCTCTACTAGATACTAACCTGACTTTATTGAATCGTTATTTAGATCCGGAATCGGATCACACACATCGCTGGTGGCGATAGGTGATTATTTCTTTCTCGTGATACCAATAACGGTTTTTAAACTTGCAAAGGCAATCAGACAGTAAGCTAGAAGCTCAGTGCCTTCTTCAGCGATGGTCTTAACATTACTGATATAATGTTCTCCCATAACGCCATGCCAAAAACTGCCCATGCCAAATAAGCGAGAAAAAACCAACAGTAGCATCACGCCAGTTACTAGCATGTTCATGTGTGGGGATGCGAGAATAAGCGCAAGCTGATCTATGGTTCGTTTTCCATTTTTAATTGCATAGAAGATTGCGCTACCAGCAACCAATAAGGCAGGGACAACCCAAGCGCCATGTACGATCATGTCAAACCAATAATCTAATTCTCGGATGAACATTACGGCGAAGAATGCGCTAATTAACATAGCGGCATGTTTTACTTCAGAACGTTTATTTGCGAGGTAAGCAAATGCGCCAGAAGATACGATTAGAAGAAATTGCTGTAGCATTTCAGTGACTGAATTTTCACCGATCCTTCCACTCAAGAAAACGAAATCAATGCGGATTGCAAGGTTGACTATAATACCAATCGCTAAAACTACTAGTGCTGTTTGACAGCGTTTGTAGATTACTTCAGAGGTCGACTGAGATAGGTTGAACTCTGGCAGTTCAAATGACATTTGAGTTTGTTCTTTCGATTTTGTTTGTATTTTCATAATCAACACTACTTGTAAATATTTGTAACAGGCAGGCATTCTATCGGCTGAGGTTAGACTAATGTCAGAGCTATGTCAGGAATAAAACGGTGTTCAATTGTTGTTTGTGTACGGTAAACTGCTGCCTTATGGCAGTCAGTTTACGTAACTTAATTGAATTTTTAGAGGTAGGGTTTTGAAGCTTTACGATTAGAAACTTGTATTAAAAGCGATTACTTTTCAGTTTCTTGCTCATGGTTGTTGCGGTAGTATTCCCACTGTTCAATGCGCTCGCCGTCCTCAAATACACAGTAAGTTGTACGTTGATTGTTTTCAGTAACCGTGTCTAGTTCACCGTCCTGTTGAACACAATAAACCGCTGCTGGGTTAGCGACTGAAACACGTTGGCCTTCGCTATATTCTGCATAGTCGTTTGCACAACCGCCTAATACAACGGCACATACAGCCATCAAACCAATTTTCTTCATGTTTATCTCCTACGTGATAACTCGATAAGTAAATACGTTAAAGTTCTACAGAACCAAATGAGAAGCTCTATGAAATTAGTATATTTTAGATTTCAGAAAAGGTTGTTCTAATTTGGTCAAGATATTGAAATAGGTTGATATTTCTCCATGTTTAACTACTTTTTGAGTGCTAGATCAAGCTAAGTTGATTCAAGGTTCAGTTGGAACATCCCCGTCCGATAAGCTCTTGTTGGAGGTAGTGAACCTCGAATCTATTGATGGTTATGATATGATGCCGCCAAATTTAGTAGAGCGGTCAGAATCATGAGACACCTTAAAACAACCATCCACCCTGATATCGATCACCTAGACAATAAAACGGTCTACAAGCGTAACGCTGCCCGTGCCATTGTGTTAGATGGGGAAGATATTCTGATGCTTTATACAGAGCGTTACCACGACTACACCATTCCCGGTGGTGGTTTGGATGAAGGGGAAGATGTGATCGCAGGCATGGTTCGTGAGCTAGAAGAAGAGACCGGCGCTAAGAATATCCACAGCATCAAGCCGTTCGGTATTTTTGAAGAGTTTCGCCCTTGGTATAAAGACGATGCAGATATGATGCATATGATCTCTTACTGCTACTCATGCAAAATTGATCGCGAGCTTGGTGAAACGGCTTACGAAGATTATGAAGTGAAAAACGGAATGAAACCGGTGTGGATGAATATCCATGAAGCTATCGCTCACAACGAAAAGACGATGGCAGAGAGCCCTAAGAAGGGGATGAGTATTGAGCGTGAAACCTTTTTACTCCACCTAATCGCGAAAGAAATGTTGTAACTCCTAGCTCTTCACATCAAATACCTTGCAATTAAATAGCTCGTTTATGGTAAAGCTTTGTATAGATAAGCGAGTAAAATTGAAGATTTGAATTGTTAAAACTGTTTAAAGGTCACCAACTTTTAAACAGTTTTGCTAACTATAGCGAATAACAATTCCCACCTTTTTACTTCCTAACTTCTGTTCGTTTTCTGAACGCTAAAGTTTGCGTGTTTAATCAATACTTCTCCACTTTCCCAACAAATCTACTTCGTTTCCACAAAGCGTTAAACGCAGCTCGATCTCACTGTCTTTCAAGTTGACTGACCTTCCATCAAATTGATTCTTATTTTGAAGAAAAGATCGTATTAATCTCATTGGAAATTTAAATTAATAAAATAATCCCAATTTTTCATAGAGTTAAACTTTATTTTTAGTTTATGAAAACTTGGCTTCTCTTTTGCTTTTTTTTACTTGAAGCGACTCGCTTTATCGGCACGAAACCAATAGTTGAACATATAGATTGTTTCGTTTCAGGGTTAATTGAGATTTTTAACTTGCCGTTCAGAGTTCACTTACTTTTCAAGGAAATCGCTCATGCGAAGAAGAAGTCGAGGTTTACTATGAAATACAAGCAAGTTATTTATCTCCTGACGGCAGCAGTCAGTGTCCCAACCTACGCAACGTCGGTGGATTTGGACTTCTCTAACCATATAGAGGCTACGAACGGTAGTAGTGGATGGGCCGGTTCAACCTACGATGGCGCCGTAATGCACTTTCTCAACGTTGGTACACACGATGGAAAGATCATTGACGCCAAGGTATCGAGTAGCGTTTTCGGTGATGCGACCTTTGTGTTTCATGCTCCAAATTACAAAGAGGGTGCAACCCAGCCGTCTGGAGACATCGGTTTCCTGTATCAAACTAATTCAGCGGGCTCAGCTGGGCTCATCTACACTTTCGAATTCTATGATGGGACTGATAGCTTGTCTGGTACCTTCTCTGAACCTTACACGTTGCCCGAATTCGATATGATCGGTTACGACATCGATGGTGAGCCTGTTCAGTCTGAGCAAGTCAGAGTATTTAAAAGTGAAGGTTTCTACAGTTACCAGCTTGGTGGTGCTAGCGCGAGTTTGACTGCCGAAGAGAGTGCTGATGGAACATCGGTGCTGTTCACAGGCCCTGGTACGAACTATTCCGAAACTGACACATCAGGTGCGGTTAAATTTACCTATAAAAATACGTCTATCGTTACGCTGCAATTTGAAACAGTCACGAGTAGCAGCAGTAGTTTTCCGAATCCGATTTTCTCAGCATTTGATGGGAACTGGGACTTGACCGGTTTTACTACGCCCATTGAAAGTTCAGACGAATCCGACTTTGGTGACGCTCCTAATAGCTATGGGACGTTACAAGCGAGCAACGGTGCTGAGCATGCTATCTCTGCGACCTTGTATTTAGGTGCTAGTATTGATGCCGATAGTGATGGTCAACCTGGCGCGTCATCAAACGGTGACGATTTAGATGTTGGTGGAAACGATGATGACGGTGTTGCATTGTTGACGAATCTGGAAATCGGCCTAGACAGCCTGATTAATGTCAATGTTGTGGGAAGCGGCTACCTGCAAGCTTGGGCTGATTGGGATATGAATGGCTCATTTGAAGATGATGAGCAAATTTTGAAAAACCATTCAGTTGTCGATGGAAGTCAAGTTGTCCCTATTCGAGTTGGTGACGATGCTGCCGTTGGTGCTGTACAAACCCGATTCCGTCTAGCGAGTAGCCCTAATATTCCAAGCTACGGTTACGTTGGCGATGGTGAAGTTGAGGACTACGTGTTCAATGTCACTGATCCTGGCACAACAGTTCAGCACTCAAATTACTACACCGCAGCTTTCGAGGATAACTGGCCGGAAGTGGGTGACTTCGACTTAAATGACGTTGTGGTTTACTACCGTACAACCATTTTAAGTAAGGATGATGCCGTACTTCGAATGGATATTGCGGGTACCATAATGGCATACGGCGCTTCTTATGGTAATGGTTTGGGTTGGAAGCTTGATGGTTTTGCTGAGTCAGACATCGATCTTCAAACGGCTCGAGTGCAAAAGAATGGCGCGACAAGAGTTAATATTTCGCCATTTACTGGTGAGGATAAGAGCGTAGCATCACCAGGTGGAGATCTTGTAGTGGTTGCTTCGTTGAATCTAAAAAACGATCTGCCGATTCACGGTGAGTGTATGTTCCACCGCACTAACCCTTCTTGCAGTCCAAGTTTAGAATCTGACCAAATGACATTCAGCATTTCTTTACCTTTTGCTTCTGGTAGTGAGCCAACAGTAAGTTCACTGATGCCATTGAGTGGTTTTGACCCGTTCATCTTCGGTCCGGGAGAAGGCCAATATCACGGTGATAGTTTTGCTACATCGCCCGGTAAAGACTTGGAAATCCATACAGCAGATTTCCCACCAACGTCACGTGGCACGTTAGTCAGTGACTTCTACGGCATTGCACAAGACGATTCAGATCCATCTAGCGATAAGTACTACCGAACTACACAAAACATGCCTTGGGGTATCTTAATTTCGTCTCCTTGGAGTCATCCATCAGAGTACATAGACATCAGTGAAGCTTACCCAGAATTTGCCGAATGGGCGACCTCTGGTGGGGCCTCGAAACCAACGTGGTATCAGAACTCGAATTCTGAAAAAACGTGGTCAACTGAAGATTAATTAAGGAGGATTTATGAAATTAACCAACCTAATGCTGACTAGTGTAACTGTCATCTTCCTTACCGCTTGTGGTGGAGGAGGAGGAGGTGATGGTGGTGGCTCAACAGCTTCAACATCTAGTTCTGTCGCTCCTGCAACGAAGTCAGTTGAGTTGTCGATACCCGAAGGTTTTGATTTCTCAACCGAGAGAGAAGTGAAAGTGACGGTGGATGTCGCGAGCTCACAAAGCTCAAGGGGCTTTATGAGTCTTTACACTGATTTTAACGATGATGTTGTCGATTACACCTCCCAAGTATTGAGAGTTCCAATTAACGACAGTAGTGATTTCTCAACAACGCTGCTTCTTCCAAACCATGTTGAGAAAGTTTGGGTTGAGGTGTGGTACCCATCAGCAATGGGAAGCGAAGTAAAACGTTCAATCGATATCGACAATGATCAGGTAGACGTTGGTCTTTAAAGCCACCGTTCTTAATCAGTAAAATACTTGCCGCCATTTTTGGCGGCAAAGTTTTTTCTAGCAATGCGAAAATGTCATATCGGAATCAAGCATTGAATGTGGTTGATATTGTCAACTAAGTGTTTTTGATGTATCTTTACCTCAGCGATGGCCCTATCTAGTTTTACTGCCCGGTCATATCGCGAAATCTCGCTGTGAGCCTGCCCTAAACAAAGAATACTATGAATAAAAGACAGTTTATTGCCCATTACCTGCGCATGAATCGCACATCGTACTTACTCGCGATTGTGTTCATTTTCCTCGTCAACTGGTTACAAGTAGAGATCCCTCGTTATATTCAATTGGCGATTGATCTGATTGATGATGCCTCTTCAACAGGTCACCAACAACTTCAAACCTATGTTTGGATTGTAGTTGGTATGTCAGTCGCTATGGTGGTCGTGCGGATCCTGTCACGGATCTACGCGTTGAACCCTGGGCGAATTACAGAGGCTGCGCTCAAAAGCACCCTTTTACAAAAGCTGAATCGCTTACCGAGCAGCTTCCACGAACGCTTTGCTTCAGGTCGATTGATCTCGATTATCAATAATGACCTTAGTGGTATTCGATTGATGTTTGGTGTCGGTTTCTTGCAGTTCTTCAATGCGTTGCTTGCCTTGTCGCTGACGCCTCTTTACATGTGGCGCATATCGCCAGAACTCACACTGTATTCGATTATTCCCATCTCAATCGCTTTTGTGATCTTCCGTGTGGGTTTCAAGCGTATGAAAACGTTGCATTTAGAGCACATGAAGCGCCTACAAAACTTATCAGCTCAGTTAATGAGTTACTTGTCTGGAATTGATTTGATTAAGAGCCAGCAGATGTCTCCTTGGGTGAAGGCGGAAACCGAAAAGCTCAATCAACTGTTGCTTGACTGTCGCCTTAAGATCACTCGCATTCAAGTATTCTTTATGCCAGTGCTCGATTACGCCAATGACCTGATGAAAATTATCATTCTTGGTCTGGGTGGTTTCATGTTGATGAGGCAGGAACTCACTCTTGGTGAGATAACCGCATTTCTAACTTACTCCGTGTTACTCGCTATGCCGCTGATGCAGCTTGGCCGAATTGCGACCATTTATCAGCGTGGAATGGTCGGTATTCAAAGTGCACAAACCATTCTTAACGCCAAAGTGCCAGAGCTTGATGAAAGCAAACTGTCTGAGCGAGATGTTGAATCGCTCAAAGGAAGAACGTTTTCTGTTCGTAACCTCAGCTTTAGCTATTCAGGCGAAGAACGTGTGATTCTCGATGACATCAGTTTCGATATTCCAGCAGGTAAGAAAGTGGGTGTATTAGGCGGAATCGGCGCAGGAAAAACGACATTAGTAAACTGCTTGAACCATCACTTAGACGTACCCAAAGGTACTATTTTCCTTGGCGACAAAGATGTCACAAGCTTCTCGCGCAGTGACTTGCGCCGTTACATGAAAACCGTGACTCAAGACCCTTACCTGTTTTCTGCAACCGTCGAAGACAATATTCGCTTTGGTAGCTTAGATACGGATTTAGCCAAGAGTCAGGTTGATGAAGTGCTGGAGCTCAGCCAGCTGGCCAGTGACGTCACTCGTTTTGAGCATGGCGATCAAACCCTGGTTGGTGAAAAAGGGATCATGTTGTCAGGTGGCCAGAAGCAACGCTTAAGTATTGCACGTGCTTTGTTGCAGCCAACAGACTTAATCATCATGGATAACGTGCTATCGGCAGTTGACTATGAAACGGAACGCAAAATCTTGGAAGGCTTGTTTAAGCGTTTGGAAAACCAATCCGTTCTTGTGGTTTCACACCGCGTGAATGCCCTTGAATATATGGATGAAATCATCGTCTTGAACGAAGGCAAAGTGATCGCGAAGGGCGACCACGCCACGTTATTGAAAACGTGTGATTACTATTACGATACATGGCAACTACAGCAGAATGAAACGGAGGCAGCAGCATGTTAAAAGGTGTTGATCTCAAGTACCTTAAGCACTTTTTTAAGTTTGCTAAGAAATACAAAGGCTCTGCGATTCTGGGTATCGCAATGCTTCCTCTTTCTGTTATCACGAGTTTGTTGTTCCCGTGGCTGATCATTCAAGTGATCGATGTACAACTGAGTCATGGGGATATGGATGGATTGCTCGAGTATGTCTTCTATCTCGTTGTTGTGCTGGTGGCGAGCTATGTGGTGGATACCACTTATTCATATAACCTGCGTAAAACGGGGCAATACACGATAACTGACATGCGCTCAGTATTGTTTGCTCGCGTGCTTAAACTCCCACGCAGCTATTTTGATAACACACCTATTGGTGTCACGCTTTCAAGATTAACCAGTGACTTGGAAACTATCGGCGAGACGTTCGTTCAGTCGGTTGTGGGACTCGTTAAAGACAGCATTAATACCATTGCTTTGTTGGTGATGATGTTCTTCATTGATTGGCAGCTAACGATGATTGTATTGATTATCATGCCGCCAGTGATGTACTTGACGGTGTATGTGAGAAACCGACTTCGCGCTCTATATAAGGTCACTCGTTCTTCGCTTGCTCGCGGTATTGGCTTTCTGCAAGAAGTCTTATTTGGTATGAAAACCGTTCAGATGTACCGAGCGGAAGAGCAAGTAGAACAACGCTACCAAGGCTATACCGATGAGTTTTTAAAAGCGCAGAAGAAGATCAATAAATACGATGCGATTTTGTTCTCGTTTATCTCAGGCATCACCTCTATCACCATCGCAGTTATGATCTGGTATGGCTCTGAGCAAGTGATAGAAGGGGCACTTACCTTGGGTGTGTTGATTGCGTTCATCAACACCTTAGAGAAAGTGTTTGTTCCTATCCGCGACTTTACTTCGCAGATCGCTTCAATTCAGAGTTCATTTGCAGCGTTTGACCATATTGAAGAGCTGTTTGTTGAGCCGACGGAAGAAGAAGGTCGTAACTTACTGCCATCTAACAAGGTTGAAAAACAGCTAGAACAGTTTGTGAGCCTCGAGTTTAAGAACGTGAGCTTCCGTTACAAAGACGATTCTCCATACGTTCTAAAGAATGTCTCGTTTGTATTGGAGAAAGGGCATCAAATCGCACTTGTGGGTTCGACGGGCTCTGGCAAGTCAACGATTCTGCGTTTGATCTCTAAAACCTATCAAGATTATGAAGGCAGCATTCTGTTGAATGGAATTGAGCTGTCACAGATCTCAAGCGAAGACTCTGCTCATTTGTTCTCAATGATGATGCAAGACGTCCACTTATTTGAAGAGACCATCCAATTCAATATCGCGCTGGGTAAAACACATCTATCTAAAACTGAGGTTGAACAAGCGGCACGTTATGTTTATGCCGAAAAGTTTATTGAACAATTGCCTCAAGGTTATGACTTCTGTTTGGAAAAAAATGGCGCCAACTTGTCTGTGGGGCAAACACAGCTTATTTCATTTGCCCGAGCGGTTGCGCAGGGTGGTCAATTGATGATGCTGGATGAGGCGACCAGTTCGGTCGATTCCATTACCGAAGATCTGATTCAAAAAGCAATGCAGCGCCTTTTCAAGGAAAAAACCGTGATTGCGATTGCACACCGTTTAAGTACAGTTCGTCACTCGGACACGATTTTGGTGTTGGAAAAGGGTGAAATTGTTGAGCAAGGTAATCATCAACAGCTGGTGGCTCACAATGGTATCTATGCCGGCTTGTTGCAAGAATCGATCGTGGAAGCGAGCGATTCTCAAGTAACGGTCGCCTGATCACCTCAAATTAGGGGTGCCGTTCTCGATGATATAGATTGGTGTTGCTTATGTTTCACCATTTTCTATTGTTTTCTAATATTCCCAATAACTTAGGAAAAATAAAACATATTTTACGATTATTAATATGTTATGATCTCCCTACTACTAAAGGGGTGTCTACGGGCATCGGGATGTATGCAAGCAAGATAATCAGCTTGTGTCAGTCACTTTCTGGCGAATATGGAATCGAAAATGTTGTTGGAAGAAGTTGTAGAAATTATCGAATTAACCGACTCAGACCATTTATCTCAAGCAATGGAGCTGTTTAACGAGCATGGTTTTGTTGATGCTGAGTCTTTACCTTTTATGAATGTTGTTTTTGAAACAGCACCGGATCAACTTGCGCAGAAGTTGTCGCAGATTGGTTTTAAAGGTTTAGTGCAAGTTGAAAAGAATGAAGATGCATCGGGCTTCACCATTATTGATGCTGACCGCGTTCTGCTAAAAGATTCTGCTTAGTTGAAAGACTCTGCTTAGCTAAAAGATTCTTCTTAATTACAAGATTCTTCTTAATTACAAGATTCAGCTTAATTAAAAGACTCTATCCAGTTCAGTAACACCCGTTATGATTATTTGAGGTTAACACAGTGACAACAGCAACCGTTTCATCAACAGAGCAACACATTTCCAATGAACATGCGCTTTTAGGTGCGTCGTTATTAGCGTCTCAAAAAGTTGAGTTGGCTCTGTTCAGTGTTATCTCTAAATTAGCTAAAGCTCTACCAAAAGAGCAGCAACAGTTATTAGGTTTGGATTTGGATACTTTTTTAAGAGAGAAGCCAAGTGAGCAAGCCTCGACGTTGAGCCGATACGAACAAACGTTTGGTGAGCAACTTCCTTTGCAGACCAATGAAATCAACGATTTTATTTATCATCGAAACTTAGTCACTCGTGGCTTTTGGCGTGTGACTGGGGCTGACGTTAAAGGCGGTGAGAAGCTCGCTAACCCAGAGCTTTATTTAAAAGAGTTCTTGGCAAAGTGTGAATACTGGCAAGTGATGCTGGATACTCAAACCAAGTAATCAAATTGAAATAAGAGAGCCATAGCGAACATGCTATGGCTTTTTTGTTTGTGCAAACCGTTTTGAATTATTTGAATCTAGAGCATCATCTTCAATACATAGTTCTTAGAGACAAAGTGATGCTTAAGTGCGGCACCGATATGCAGCAAAATTAAACAGGCTAGGGCAATACAACTGGCACGATGTAAATAGAAAAAGAAGCCGTTGATTGCAGGATCGGTAATTAGATTATTTACGCTCACTAGCCAAAATAATGAGTACGGCTCTTTTAGCATTAAGTAACCGGTACTGAAAACCATAAACATCACAAGATACATCAAAGAGTGTGCAAGCGTGGCTATGCATTTTTGCCCCTTAGGTACAGAGGTTGGCATGCTTGGTGACAAGCGAAAGTGGCTCCAAATATAACGGACCAGGAGCAGTGGTGTCGCAACGGTCGCCAGCGACATGTTGAGCACTGACAGAAAAGAAAACAACTCTGGATGACTGGTGACATAGTGCATCATATACCCTGCGATTGTTGCATAGATGATGACAGAAGCCATGACCCAGTGCAGTAGGCGGCTTACTAAATCGTATCGTGGATTATTCAAATTAACCTCGTTCTGATCGTTATTAATATAAGATTCATCTCGATGCAATAAATCAATTCTCGGTATATTCGCATCGCGAATTAATTATATAGAAAAGTATTACGCGGTAATTTTATAATTTAGAAATTAATGATGTTGCTTCAGGTGTTTTATAATTATCAATGATGTTTTAGAGTGTTAATTCCAATATGGACATAGCAAACTTGTCGACTTCCTAGCTTGTATGCTTATTACGAGATACAGTTAGTCTAAAGGTAAATATATAAGGAATGTATAATGCTTCGAATCTTATTGATTGCAGTTATCTCGGTGTTCAGCTCGATGAGTTTTGCAAGCGAAGAGGTTAAGTACTCAGAGCAAGAGTATTTGGATAAACCGCTGATGGAACGCTACATCTTGGATGAGTTGAAGCAGCTTCGAATGGAACAACAGGATCTTGAAAGACGTTTAACCATTCAGATGACGGACCGTGAACTGGCTGTGGCTGACAAGTCTTTGAATTACGCCAATGTAACCGTAACGTATTTCTTCTACATTATTGCTGGTGTGGCTTCCTTGATTGCACTGGTGGGTTGGCAATCGCTTAAAGAGTTGAAGCACACTACTAAAGAAATGGCCGATCAGCGACTCAATTCGATTGCTCAAGACTATGAGAAAAAGTTTAACGTTCTTGAAAGGGACCTTAAGCGCAAGACTCGAATCATCTCAGAGAATAACCGAGAAATCGAAATCATCAACGAAATCCATAACTTATGGCTGAGAGCGCAAAATGCTCAAACCGCCGAACAAAAAATTGAAATCTATGATGAGATCTTAAAAGTTCGTCCGGGTGATTTGGAAGCGTTAACTTACAAAGCCGATGCCGCAATGGATATGCAAGAGTACCACTGGGCGATGAGCCTGTGTAACCGTGTGTTGGAAGTGGACGATCAAAACGCTCACGCCTTGTATCAACGTGCTTGTGCTTACGCGAGGTTAGGTGCCGAAGGCCAAGCGATCGATGACTTAGAGCGCTCGGTCGAAGCGAGTGGTTCAATGCGAGAGCTATTGGCTGATGAGCCTGATTTTGAGATGTTACGCGGCTTAGATCGTTTTGAAGCACTTCGAGAAGAATAATATTAGATCAAAGAGTCATGCTACTTAGCTGGTGGGCTTCACACCCCACCATATTTTTACATCTATCGAACTACGGTTTCTTACATTTCATTTATTTTTTTGATTGAATTGTTATGTTATAACACTTTTTAAGTTCCTTGTTATAACCGCTAAGTATTTTATGAAGTTCCTCCGTATTGGCCTGATCGCTATTGCTATCAGCGCATTCTCCCTTGCTGTTTTACTCTCTTTTCACTCCGAACCAGCACCAGAAATCTCAATCAAGATAACCCCTTATCAAGGTTCTCAACCGACTGACGACGTAGGTGTCGATTCGCAAGCGAGTTCTAACTCTTTGGTCAAAGTTCATTATTTCGTGAAAGTTGGCGACACGCTAAGCAATATATTTTCGTCATGGAACCTGCCTTATGAAACCGTGCATAAGATAATGGAAGCCGATCTAGAGTCTTTGAAGCTCGATACAATAAAACCCGGTGATCACCTAGAGTTGCTTTTGGATAATGACTCTAAACAACTCGTCGAGCTCATCTTCCATGAAAGTCTCTTAGAGCAAGCTGTCTTTACGAAAAATAGTGATGGAAGCTTTGATTACCAATTCCACGAAATGCCGGGCGAATGGAAAGAAAAGCTCTACACAGGCACCGTTCATGGCAGTTTTTCAACGTCTGCATATAAAGCGGGGCTAACAACGGCTCAGATAGCCAATATTACCCGAACGCTAAAAGACAAAATCAACTTCGTTAGAGAACTCAGACCTGGAGATAGCTTTAATGTGTTGGTCAATGAACAGTACACAGACGATCACTTAACAGGTAAAACAGAAGTTCAAGGCATCTCAATTCAATTGAGAAACCGAGAAGTCGCGGCTTTTCTGGCGCCTGATGGCCTTTTCTATGACAGAGAGGGCAATAGCCTAGAGCAAGCCTTCGATAGGTACCCAGTCGATAGAAAATTTAGACGAATCACCTCTTCTTTTAATCCGACACGAAGACACCCAGTAACAGGGCGTATCTCACCACATAACGGCACTGACTTTGCAGCACCTGTCGGTTCCCCCGTCTACTCGACGGGCGATGGTCGTGTTGTTGCGCTTCGTGACCACCCTTATGCAGGGAAATACTTGGTGATTGAACATAACAGCGTTTATATGACACGTTATTTACACCTGAGCCGTTTCCTAGTGAAGAAAGGGCAGCAGATTAAGCGAGGTCAGAAAATTGCGCTATCGGGTGCCACTGGCCGTATTACTGGGCCTCACTTGCACTTTGAGGTGTTAGTTCGTGGTCGCGCGGTCGATGCAATGAAAGCTAATTTACCGATGGCAAGCTCGATTATGCCTAAAGATAGGAAAGCGTTTTTGGCTCGAATCGCCTCTTTTGATGCCATGCTCCCTGAGTCAATAGCTCGCGCGAGCTAGAAGGTTCAGTTCTGGCCGACCAAAATGAAAACTACGCTCCCTTAGTTAGTGATTTAGCTAAGGGAGCGTAGTTCATAAAGAGTCACGCGATTGAACGAATAATTTCGTTATTCTATGGGTAAAATTCTTTGGGGGAGTAGGGTTGTGACTAAGCCTACGACTAAGTAGCTGATCAGCCAAGACACTAAGCCTCTATACCTCTAAGCACTATGCCACTAAGCAATGACCACCGCTGTGCCGCTGGCAGACACCATTAGCATCCCGTTACCTGTGCCAAGTACTTCGTAATCAATGTCGACACCCACCACCGCGTTGGCACCTGCTTCAATCGCTTTCTGTTCCAGCTCTTTGAATGCGTAGTTACGTGCTTTTTCCAGTTCTTTCTCGTAAGTGCCCGAACGTCCACCCACAAAGTCACGAATTCCTGAAAACATATCTTTGAAAACGTTAACCCCTAGAATGGCTTCTCCGGCAATAACACCCTTGTAATCGACAATACGCTTGCCTTCGACTGATTGCGTGGTGGTAATAATCATAATGGCCTCTTGTAAGCTTGCTGAGCTGTTATTCATTTATTGATTGATAGTTTGGTCTTGTATGTTGAATGTCATCGTTCAGCGCTGTTTCTGAACGTGTGAATTCATGTCTTAACCATGTTCTCAGTTTTAGCACACTTTCTTGTTTTAATTTGTTTTTTGGGCAAACAAAGTAGAAATCTTGATGCGGGTTGGCAACCGGTTTACCCAGTTCAACGAGCATCCCATGGCTGATGTCATCTTTCACAAACAAGCGATGCGTGACCAACACGCCCAATGAACGAATCGCAGCTTGCACTGCCTGAATTGAGACATCGAATGTTAGATTGCTTTTGAATGTGGGCATTGGGATTTGATAACTGTCGCACCACACTTGCCAGTCGTACTGTCGCCTAAGGTTAAAAACGCCAATGGTTGCGTTTTGTTTGACGAGTTGCTCGACGCTTAATCCGGTTTGGTTTTTTAATAGAGTCGGGCTGCACACCAAAACCAGATCATCGTCGCCCAGCTTTTCACTGTAATATTGCTCCCACTCGTTTGGCTTGCCATGAACGAGTGCGACATCGACTCCTTCCTGCTCAATATCAAAAGGGCCAGTGAGCGTTGAAATACGGATATCAAGTGAAGGAGCGAATGTCTGGAAGTCAGGAACGCGTGGGATCCACCAGTGCATCGCGAGTGAATTTACCATGTTAAGGGTAATACGGTGGTCGTTAGGCGTTTTGGCAAGTTCTTCCGTGGCTTCTATCACTTGTTCAAGTGCGGGAGCAACCTTTCGGTAATATCGCTTACCTGCGGCATTTAAGACAACACGGCGACCGACTCGTTGAAACAGAGGTTTATTGACCAGTTGCTCCAACGACTTTATCGCTTGGCTTACCGCTGAGTGACTGACGTACAACACCCGAGCGGCGTCGGTCATGCTGCCAGTTTCAGCAACAGCAATGAAAGCGTAAACGGATTTAAGCGGAACGAGTTTTTTCATTGGTAAGTTTTCCTTACAGTTATGGTTAATATTACTCGCTATTTTTCATCACGTCACGCCTCTAAAATAGGTGCCATAGGAGGTGATAATTATGTCTGATATTACCAAGGCGACGACTTTCATGTTGTTGTCGACGTTCAATTTGTCTTTAAGTGGCTTAATGGCCAAGTATCTATCTGAAGTGATGCCGACTTCATTACTCAGCTTTGTGCGTTTTTTGTTGCCCAGCCTGTTTTTATTTCTTTTTCTGGCCTTTTACAAAATCAGCAAGCCGACACGAGAAATGTGGAAACCGTTGGTGATGCGGGCGATCTTTATGGTGGCGTGCCAATGGTGTTTCCTTACTTCATTACAAACCTTAACGCTTGTTGAAGGTGTGGTGTTGTTCAGTACTGGTCCTCTATTTATTCCGTTGTTAGAAAAATTAATATTTGGAACCAAGATTCATACAACGACTATCGTTTGTTTAGCAATAACCTTTGTTGGCGTAGTAATGATGGCAGGAGACTGGTCGCAATTTAAGTTTGGTTCAGAGTTCTTTAGACCTGCACTTCTGCTTGGGCTTCTTGCGGGGATGTTTAATTCTGGCTCGCAAGTGAGCTTATATAGAGCGTCTAAAACAAGCCTTACCCCTGCAGAACTGAACGCATGGACCTTTTTAGTCGCAGCAATCATTGTGATACCCATGGTGGTGTTTACTTCAATCTCAGCGGTTCCTGATGTGGTTGAAAGTGCGGGAAAAGGCTCTTTGTCCGCGTTAATCACTTTTGATGATTTGCGTTGGATTGCGCTCGGAGCTTTCGGGCTTGCACTGTTTACTATCAATACCCAAATCTTCCGCTCCAAAGCATATAAGCTGGCTGACAGCGGATCCCAGTTGGCGCCACTGATTTTTACTAACATGTTGTTTAGTGCGCTTTGGCAGGGTGTGTTCTTTGATGATGTGTTTTCTACTCAGCAGATGATTGGCATTAACCTGATTGTTGTCGCGAGTATAACCAATACATTACTCGCTAAAAGACAAAGTAAGGCGAAAGCCAACCCGAAACCACACACCGCGATGGTTGTGTCTGATGCCGCGACGTTAGGTTCTGCGGCCAAAAGCTAAAACGCTGAGCTCAAGCGTTAGAACTTAGAACAACGAGCGTATGTATTCCTTTACTCGGTCGATGTGTTGGTTTGGGTTAATCTCGCAACGTTGATTGGCTTCTAGGAATCGCTCAGCGTATTTGTCGTAGATTTTGTTTTCCAAAAACAGCAAATATAACTTGGGATCGATATGGCCGCTGGTCGCCATGTCAGTCATGATGTTGAGTGATTCGCTAAGGAGCTTGCCTTTTTTATACGGACGATCACTGGAGGTGAGGGCTTCAAAGACATCAGCAATTGCCATTGCTCTGGATGGCAGAGGTAATTGGTCTTCGCTTAAGCCTCTTGGGTAGCCTTTGCCGTCGATACGTTCGTGATGTCCGCTGGCGATGTCAGGGATATTTTGCAAGTAAGGTGGATAAGGCAACTTGTTAAGCATGGTGAAGGTTTGAATAATATGGTCATTGATCATGAAACGTTCTTCATCGTTTAACGTACCACGACGTACTTTCAAATTGTGCAGTTCGCCTTGGTTGTATTTTACTTCTCCCGGTTTAAGAACGAATGCTTCTTGCCATACATCGGCAGGGTTAAACCCATTATCCCAAGGTATTTTATGTTCGGGTTTGTCTGCCAGTAGGGGCTCCATAACAGGCAAGGTTTGGTTTCTGTTTGTTGATTCTTCTCCTTCTTGCTCTGCTTGAGTCTGCTGCGTTCTAAATCTCTCTTTCTCCGACCAAGACAACCCCAATTGATCATCCAGTGTGCGTTTCCATTGGCGTTTGGCTATTTGGTCTAAGCGTTCTAGTTGCGCTTCCGTCATAGATTCGCCACCAAGGTTGCACTCGGCAACAAAGGCAAACTCCTCATCCAGTTCAGACAGGCTTTGTTCGAGTATTTTGAGTTGTTCTTCTTGTAGCGCACCGTTCGCCATCGCTTTCCAGTAATCGGTTTCCGCTTGCTGTTTCAACAACTCAAAACGCATTCGCACTTCGTGGATTCGGTCGTAAATCGTTTCCAGTTTTGTGGCTTTGTCTACCACATACTCAGGCGTAGTCACCTTGCCGCAATCGTGAAGCCAAGCAGCGAGCATCAACTCTTCCCATTGTTTACTATCGAGTGAGAATTGCGGGTAATAACGGTCATCATCAATGGTTGCTTGAGTTAGCCATTTGGTGAGTTCAGGTACTCGCTGGCAATGCCCACCCGTGTATGGTGACTTGGTATCAATCGCTGAGGCAATTAACTCGATAAAAGCATTAAGCATGTCTTTCTGTTGCTGCATTTGGTCAATGTTGTCTTTGGCTATTTCCGCAAAGCTGAGTAGTTCTCGTAAAAAGGCGTGTTTGTCTGCCTGCATCTTGGTGATCGGTCTTTCATAACCAATTGCCACAATACCTACTAACAGTTTCTCTCGGTTTAATAGTGGAAACAGGTACAGATCTGAATTGAATATAGAGTCTTGGTAATAGTTGAGAACATTGTCTTCTCGGTTTAAGTGAATCGTTTCTCCGGACTTAAGCTGACACAGCAACCAAGGTGTGTGTTTGATGAAGTCGTTGATGTCGGCCTTAAAAGGAAGAATGGCAAGGTTAGCCGCCGTATCAAACACGTCTTTCTCTTTTGATTGAGTGAAGAGGACGATGGTTTCTGCTTTGGTGATTAAATAGCTTTGATGAGCAATGTTCTTAGCTAAGATCGAAAACTCCTGATTCCCCGCCGTGTCTCGAAGTAGTGTAATCAGATCATGAAGCGTGTGTTCCATTAGCTCAATCGAGTGGGCGAGGTTAGCCACTTCTTGAATCATGCTTTTAGGGTAATGAGTTCGCCTGAAGTCAAATCGTGCGATGTTGTCGGTGAGTTGCATCAGTGTATTGAGCGGCTGAGACAGTCGATTGGCAACAAACCACACAATTGCGAAGCAGATAAACAACATCCCAATCGCGACTGCAACTTGCTTGTCTCGCATCGAGATAAGATCTGCGAGCAGCTCATTGTGGGGCGTCGCTTCTGCCAAATATAAGGTGACATTTTGAGTGAGTTGAACTGGCGTTAGCGTTAATGCCCAAGTGTTTAAGTTGTACTCAACGTTTTTTAGATTGAGGTTAAACTTCTCTTCATCAGAGATAAGTGGTGCTATGACGGATGCTTTTAGTGCTTCCATCTGTTCACGTTTAGGCACGTTAAAGAAGCTTAGGTCTTGTTCACTGCCAGAGGGTTTGCCCGTCGCTTGGTTATTCGTTTTCTCAGTGTTACTTGGGTCATTAGACTGGAAGTCATGCGTGGGAATTGATAGATCAAGTTGATGTTGGCCGAGAAGATTAAAATGTTGGTCGAACAAAGCGAGTCGAGTTTGTGGGGAATAGGCTAACTCACTGATCTGAGAAGAGAGGGAACTCAACGTGAAGTCGGCACCCACCACGTGTTTGCCATCGGCAGATCGCCTAGAGAGCGTAATACCATTGGTTTGCAGGAAATAGAACAGATAGGGCTCAGAGAGTTGTATTGAGCCGTCAGGTTTTGCGTTACGAAACCAAGGCCGAGTCGTCGGGTTGAACTTGCTCTCGGCTTGGTTAGTGCTGATCACTTGATGTGCGCCATCGAGAAAGGTAATAAAGTTCTCCCCATCTAGATTGGTGCTGCTGACCATCATAGTCGCTTTGGCCGGGGCGTTGTTTTCGGCTCTCTGTTTATTGGTGCTTAATGGACGAAAGATTCTAAAATCACCATCTTCAGAACCATAAAATAGAGCGACCAAATTGGTGTTTTGCTTGAATATGATATCGACCGAGGCAAGCCAAGAGTCTTTTTCGACTGCAGAAGTTTGATGAGCAACAAACGGACTCACCGCCATCACATTTAAGGTTGTGATGACAGGGGCAATGGCTTGTTTAAATACCGACTCCAGCTTATCGCGATGCTCATTACTGATCTCGCGTACCGTGCCTAACAGCAATTCTTGAGAATGCCGATAACTTATCGAAATCAATACTGCACCGACAAGTGTTGTCAAAATTAGGAAAAGGCTAGTGATGTGGATACTCAGCGGATATCGTCTTCTTCTCATCTAACACTCCAGTTTGTAGACTGGTTTAAGTATTGACGAACTTGGGTAGGTTGCAAAAAATTGGTGTAATTACCGAGTTTATAAAGTTCTACTTAGTCAAGACTAAGGGTTGGCTCGTTCTGGCTAACTACGCATTTTGGTGTGGTCCAGATGAACCCGCAATAAACCTTTATGTTGAGGTGCTAATTGTCACTTTCAGCTGATAAACTGATCTGCATTGTTGCCACTAGGCACTCATTTTCTGAAGCACTCCTTCCCTAAAAGAGATTCAGAGTTACATTGTGAAAACGTTTTTTGACCATGCTAAGAGGGCATTGATTCATGGAACTCAAAGTAGATACTCACACCCATACATACGCAAGTGGTCATGCTTACAGCACATTGATCGAAAACGCCAAGTCAGCCAAGCAAAATGGTTTAGCCATGTTTTGTACCACCGACCATTCAGAGTCAATGCCGGGCGCGCCACACTATTGGTTCTTCAGTAACCAACGCATACTTCCTCGATTTATCGAAGAAGTTGCCATTATTCGTGGTGTTGAGTCGAACATCATGAATACTCAAGGTGAAATCGATATTCATCCTAGTGTTGATAAGAACTTGGATTGGGTGATTGCAAGTTTTCATGAGCCCGTTTTCCGCCCATCGGATGTGGCTACACATACAGAGGCTCTCGTAAATGTGATTAAGGGCGGTCGAATTGATGCACTTGGCCACTTAGGGAACCCTAATTTCGACTTCGATTTTGAAGCCGTTATTCAATGTGCGGTTGAACATAACGTGGCGATTGAGATCAACAACACCACACTCAAAGGCAATAGCCGCGTGGGTAGTGTTGACCGCTGTTATGAGATTGCAAGAATAGCGAAGGCGAAGGGCGCGTTTATTACTACAGGCAGCGATGCGCATTTCTGTTTCGATGTCGGTGGTTTAGATTTAGTCGCTGCATTGCTAGATGAAGTGGGCGTGGATTCGAGCAAAGTAATCACTCATACACCACAGCAATTTTTGGCATTTTTGGCGTTGCGTGGTCGTAATGAGATCCCAGAATACTCAACTCTTGTTTAAGAGAATGTCGGCGGGTTTGCATTTCGACACAATCAATTTTTGTGTGTGACGGGTTTTTGTATACACTAGCCGAAAATAATAAAGTCGAAGTGCCACAGTAATGATGGCTCTAACTTCAAAGACACTGCTTCACTTGGAGAAACAATGAAAACTCGCTCAATCCTTTTATCTGGCTTAATTGCTGCGTCAGTATTGTCTGGTAACGCATTTGCCAATGTAGACCTTAAGAAAAACATGCAAGAAATGAAGCTTGCGTTCAAACAAGCGGCAGAAGCTCAAAGTATTGAAGAGATGCAAAAGCCTATTGTTCGTTTAGATACGCTAGTGGCAGAGCTGAAAACGGGTGTTTACCCAGTCGAGAAAGAAGACAACTTCATGGAAGGGTTCAAAAAGATCAGTGCATCATTGGATAGCATTGAGCAGAAGCTAGACCAAGGTGACTTAGAGTCGGCACAGCAGGAACTTCGTACTATTGATGGCCTTCGTGAAGAGTACCATGAGAAGCGTAACCCAAGCATCTGGAGCAAGATCTTCGGTTAATTCGTTAATCATGAACGTTTGCTAGATAGGTAACAAAGAGCAAACCTCAAGATTCGATTTCTAAAACGCCGCCTTACATTCCCCTCTTTCGAGGACGGTGTAAGGCGGCGTTTTTTTATTGTCTCTTTTATTGAAAGCCTGCTGCAAAGAGATGAGTAATACTTTCTTAGCTTTAGTGTTGTAACCAGTATTTAACGAAAAAGAGTGTGCGTTAGCTTCAATTTTTTAACTTGCTGTTAATCTTTACGTTTACCTAAATTCCAAGTCGCTCATAATAAGGGAAATTTATAAAGATTTGGAATAATGCGCCGAACCTCGTTCAACTTCTCCATGTTACTTGCCACTGCGTTAAGTTGGGCTTTAGTGACATTAATGCCTGTTATCAATGCTCATGGTAACAGCGCGGGAGTATGGGCGTCGTTATGTACGGTCAATGGCTTTGAACTGGTTCAAATCGAAGAAGGTGAACCGAATACCCACAAAGGTAAGCCGTGTCCGTTTAGCCATTTTTCCACATTTCACCAAGATGAACTTCCAACTACACTACTGACAACTCGACTGAGTTTTATTGTCTCAGACAGCTACGCTTTTTTGGCTCTAAGCGAACGCTACTTGAGGCAAGCCCCGCGCGGCCCTCCCTTTGTTATTGCTTAAACCTAACTCATTAAAATAATTAAAAAATAAAGTATTAAGTAAAGTTAAACATGCTCAGATTACTTTCTGGTTTTTCAGGAGGTATGTTTGCGTGTGTCAAAGGAAATTATAATGTTGAGAAATGAATCTCAAAGCTCTGCACAAGCACAAGCGGCTTCGCAGTCTACAAGCAGTGTAAAGACGAAAGACCGCAATAAAACTCTCTACTTCCTCACTTGGCGTTGGCATTTCTATGCCGGGCTATTCGTTATCCCGTTTATGCTAATGCTGAGCATTACAGGCTTGGTGATGCTGTTTGATGATGAAATCGAATTGGCTTTCCACCACGAAGCCATAGAGATTGTTGCATCGGGCGACCCTATTAAGGTTTCACAACAGTTAACTGCAGTGCAGAATCAATACCCACAAGGTACGGTGACACAGTTTGTACCGAGTAAAGTCCCTGATCTTGCGAACCGATTTTCTGTATCACTTGAAGATGGTACTTCCGTTTTCGCCACGGTGAATCAATACACTGGCGAAGTGGTCGGAGAAATTCCACGCAGCGATAGCCTGTACCAACTCGCGAATGATATTCATGGCACTTTGTTAATTGGTGATTGGGGCGACTATCTGATTGAAGTCGCAATCAGTTTATCGATTCTGCTTCTTATTAGCGGTATTTACTTATGGCTACCAAGAGATAACGCGAGCCGTGCTGGTTTTCTTAAGCTGAGAGTGTCGTCCGGCCCACGCGTTCTGATGCGTGATTTACATGCGAATATAGGCGGTACATTATCGCTTATTCTGCTGTTGTTTATTCTATCAGGCTTGGCATGGACTGGTTTTTGGGGCGGTAAACTTGTTCAAGCGTGGAGCACTTTCCCTGCTCAAATGTGGGACGATATTCCATTGTCAGACAAGACACACGCTTCCCTCAATCATGGCTCAGAAGAAGAGCTCCCTTGGAACTTAGAACAGACACCATTGCCGTTGTCTCAAGATAAGCCAGCAGAACACGTTCATCATGTGGAAGAGGCGGCTGAACCTCATGATCACTCTAAGATGGGTGAAGACCATTCCCAACATGTCATGTCAGCAAGCAGTTTCGCGATTGATGATGTTATTGAAAAAGCACACTCACTTGGCTTTACGCAATACAAGGTAAATTTCCCTCGTTCAGAAACGGGTGTGTACACAGTCACAGCCAACACTATGGGCGGCGATATCATCGATCCAACGCAAGATCGTACCACGCACCTAGACCAATATTCAGGTCGTATTCTGGGTGAGGTGACATGGCAGGATTACAACTTTATTGCCAAGACATTAGCGGTTGGTATTTCATTGCATCAAGGTGATATCAGCATCATCAACAAGCTTCTAAATGCCTTGTTTTGTTTGGCGTTCATTGTTGTGTCAGTGACTGGCGGTGTGATGTGGTGGATGCGCAGACCTTCAGGTCAAAGAAAGCTTGGTATACCACCGAAGTTTGGTAATGCAGGGCTTTGGAAGGCTGGTGTAGTGACCGTGATACTTGTTTCTGTTCTGTTCCCACTGGCGGGTGCGACGATCGTGACAGCTATGCTATTGGATTGGTTGTTGTTCTCACGTGTCGAGAGATTCAAGACAGCATTGAGTTAATTGATACACAAACTGACCTTCTTTTTGAGGAGGTCAGTTTTGTTATTTTGTCGAGAAGTTGTTTTGATGAGTAAGGTTTAGACTTGATAAAGCCTTATGTTTGATAAAGCTCGAGCGGCAGGCCGTCTGGGTCCGCGAAAAACGTAAATGATTTCCCCGTAAACTCATCCACTCGAATCGGCTCGACTTCGATTCCTTGTCCTTCCAAATAGTTTTTGACTTGTTGAACGTCATCCACACAAAAAGCTAAGTGTCTTAGCCCTTGAGCTTCAGGAAAGCTCGGCCTTTCAGGCGCGTTAGGGAAACTAAACAACTCTATTTGAGCACCATTAGGTAATGCCAGATCAAGTTTGTAAGATTGGCGCGTCTCTCGGTAATTCTCTGCAATTACTTCTAGCTTCAAAATCTGAGTGTAAAAGTGTTTCGAGGCGTCGTAGTTTGAGCAGATGATCGCCGCGTGGTGTATTCCTTTTAGCATCAGTTTATTTCTCCTGCCAACTTGTCGCCCAAGTGCTCCATGGCGTAGTCAATGAATACACGTAATCGAGCGGGCATGTACTTGGTTTGCGCAAACTGCATCGCAATTGCACCATGGTAATTACTCTTGATGGTCCAATCTTCCAACACCTGTACCACTGAGCCTTCAACCAGCGCATCTTGTATTACGAAGTCATGGAAGATGCCTACGCCAAGTCCTTCTTTTACGCCTTTTAGTCGCATTTGCGAGTGGTTGACTGCGTAACGTCCATTAACTGGGACTGTGTGAAACTCATCGTCTTTCAAGAAGTCCCAAATGTGGTCTTTGTCTGTCTCTGCAAGATACAAACAGTCGTGTTCAGATAGATCGGTAGGGTGGTGCGGAGTTCCTTTCGTTTCCAAATAGTCTGGGCTTGCACATAACACGAGGTTGGTTTTTCCTAACTCTTTTAACACCAAGCTTTCGTCGGGCTTATCGGTTAGGCGGAAAGCGATGTCGATGCCCTGACGTAAAATATCGATGTCGCCATCGGCCGCTCTTAACTTGAGTTGAATCTCAGGGTACTGATTCAAGAATGGAACAACGAAAGGCTGTAGCACGGAGTTCAAGAAGGCTTCTGGCGCTGCTACCGTTATAGAGCCTGCAGGTTCAGTATGGTCAGAGGTAGAAAGCTCAACCGCTTGTTGCGCCGCATTAATCATGACAACGCTCTGGTCGTAAACCAATTGGCCAGCTTGAGTGATGATCAATGTACGAGTCGTACGTTCAAACAGCTTCACTGAGAGTGCTTTTTCTAAGCGTGTGATTAGCTTACTGAGCGCTGAAGGTGTCACCCCTAGCTGTTTTGCTGCCGCAGTAAAACTCCCTTCATTTACCACTAAGATGAACGAGGCGAGATCAGGAAGTAAGGCGATGAGTTTGGGATTAATCATAAGTATCCATGAGATTCAGCGATGAGCGTAATGGTAATTGTGAGTGATCTAACTTAATTTGTGAATCAGTTTCATTAATTGCTTAGCGTGATTGCTTGATAGATTGATGTGTTTGAAGCTTATCTGTATAGCGGCGTTGCTAATGCGCATTCTGAGGGAAGCGGAGAATCATCACTATATCGTTTTGAGATTAAAAATTGAGATTTGATATGAAAGCGAAATCAGGTCGAATTCTCGGTGGATATGGCGTTAAAAAGAACACGTAAGACACGTTTATGTGCCCTGTGTCACTGGGATGAACTATTATTCGTGCTTCAGGTTCACTAATGTTTTTCCAACTAAAGGGATAATCGAAACGGGGATGTTCAACTAGAATATAGACATAAGTTTTACAGTGTAAATGATCGTTTTGAGATCGTTTATATCCCTACATAAAGCGGCGCGTGATGCTGCTGAATAATAATTAGGAAGGAATGAACAATGTCTTCTGCATTTTACCAACAGATTCAAACTCAAATCGAAGAAGTCAAAGAAGAAGGTCTTTACAAGTCTGAGCGCATTATTACTTCTGCACAAAAAGCAGCGGTTTCTATCTCGACTGGTGAAGAAGTACTAAACTTCTGTGCAAACAACTACTTAGGTCTTGCTAACCACCCAGCTCTTATCGAAGCGGCTAAAGATGGCATGGATCAGCACGGTTTTGGTATGGCTTCAGTACGTTTCATCTGTGGTACTCAAGATTCTCACAAAGAACTAGAGCAAAAGCTTTCTACTTTCCTAGGTAAAGAAGACACTATCCTTTACACGTCTTGTTTTGATGCAAACGCTGGTTTGTTTGAAACAATTCTAGGTAAAGAAGACGCAATCATCTCTGACGCACTAAACCACGCATCTATCATTGATGGTGTTCGTCTGTGTAAAGCAATGCGTTTCCGTTACTCGAACAACAACATGGAAGAGCTAGAGCAGCAACTTATTGCTGCTAAAGAAGCTGGCGCTCGTCACACACTAATCGTAACTGACGGTGTGTTCTCAATGGACGGCGTAGTGGCTAACCTTCCTGCTATCTGTGACCTTGCAGACAAGTACGATGCACTAGTAATGGTTGATGACTCTCACGCTGTGGGCTTCATGGGTGAAAACGGTGCGGGTACTCATGAGTTCCACAACGTTGTTGACCGTATCGACATCATCACAGGTACGCTAGGTAAAGCAATGGGTGGCGCTTCAGGCGGTTACACGTCTGGTAAGAAAGAAGTCATCGACTGGTTACGTCAGCGTTCTCGTCCATACCTATTCTCTAACTCTGTTGCACCTGCAATCGTATCTGCGTCTATTCGCGTTCTAGATCTTCTAGCGGAATCTGGCGACCTACGTACAACTCTATGGGAAAACTCTGCTCACTTCCGTACTCGCATGGAAGAAGCTGGTTTCACAATGGGTGGTGCTGACCACGCAATCATCCCAATCATGCTTGGTGATGCAAAAGTTGCGGCTGAATTTGCAGAACGCGCACTAGAGAAAGGCATCTATGTTGTAGGTTTCTCTTTCCCTGTAGTACCAAAAGGTCAAGCTCGTATCCGTACACAAATGTCTGCTGCACATTCTCGTGAGCAACTAGACCGCGCAATCGATGCGTTCATCCAAGTTGGTAAAGACATGGGTATCATCTAATTTTAAAGGGGTGCCATGTGCATCCTTTAATTAGATAGAGCAACACCTTGTAGAACATATAGATTTTTGATTCTCGCCTTACAGTTAGGCGAGATGAACTGGATAACATTATGAAAATTAAAGCACTTTCTAAACTTAAGCCTGAAGAAGGCATTTGGATGACCGAGGTTGAAAAACCTGAAATGGGTCATAATGATCTTCTTATCCGTATTAAGAAAACCGCAATCTGTGGTACAGACGTACACATCTACAACTGGGATGAGTGGTCACAAAACACAATCCCAGTGCCTATGGTAGTAGGTCACGAATACGTAGGTGAAGTTGTTGGCATCGGCCAAGAAGTTCGTGGTTTTGAAATCGGCGACCGTGTATCTGGCGAAGGTCATATCACATGTGGTCACTGTCGTAACTGTCGTGGCGGCCGTACTCACCTTTGTCGTAACACAACAGGTGTTGGTGTAAACCGCACTGGTGCGTTCTCTGAGTTCCTTGTGATCCCTGCGTTCAACGCATTTAAGATCCCGGCAGAAATCTCTGATGACCTAGCATCAATCTTTGACCCGTTTGGTAACGCAGTACACACAGCGCTTTCTTTCGACCTAGTAGGCGAAGACGTGCTAATTACTGGTGCTGGCCCAATCGGTATCATGGCTGCAGCGGTTGCCAAGCACGTTGGTGCTCGTCACGTTGTAATTACTGATGTAAACGAATACCGCCTAGATCTTGCTAAGAAAATGGGTGTGACTCGCGCAGTAAACGTGATGGAAGAGAAGCTTGAAGACGTGATGTCTGATCTTGGCATGACTGAAGGCTTCGATGTAGGCCTAGAAATGTCTGGTAACCCATCTGCGTTCAACAGCATGCTGACTAACATGAACCACGGCGGTAAGATCTCTCTACTAGGTATTCCACCATCAGACATGGCAGTAGACTGGAACCAAGTAATCTTTAAAGGCTTGGTTATCAAAGGTATCTACGGTCGTGAGATGTTCGAAACTTGGTACAAGATGGCATCTTTGATTCAATCAGGCCTAGATCTAACACCAATTATCACTCACCACTTTAAGGTTGATGACTTCCAAAAAGGCTTTGACGCTATGCGTAGCGGGCTTTCAGGCAAGGTAATCCTTGATTGGGAGTAGATGAAAACCTGAATAGGTTTGACGTTTTATTAATGGTGGTTTTACTGGGTATAGCCACAGTGAAATGGCAGATATAGCCCCATTTAACCCCAAAAAAAGCCCCAATTTAGCCCCAAAACTCGATGGAATCGCCCCATTAAATTTTTGGGGCTTTTTTATGTGTTTTATTATTTAACTTCAGATGTTTATAAGATTTTCTTGAACGTATCCGCTTTCAATGAAGTGGGCAGCCTAAATTTCATTTTCGCTCCAGTCTAGTTGACGTTTTTAGGTTAGCTCCAAATTACTCAAATCTATCGAATTGACGAGTGATATTTAAGGGAAGTAAAAGTGGTTAAATCCTCGCCAGTAAGAAAACCATAACTTGTATGGTTGCATTTTTACAACCATAGAATTGGCGGTTTTTCGATATTTCTACCGAAAATCGACCCATGCAGAGTGAAGTGACCCCGTAAAGTTGGACATTTCTGTTAAGCGGCTTTCAAGGCCTGAGTTCGATATTCTATCGGAGTCAGGCCTTTTAGTTTCACTTTTATACGTTTGGTATTGTAGTACTCGATGTATTCTTTAATTTGCTCTATCAGAGCATCTGCATCTTCAAAGCTTTGGCTGTGATACATCTCGGTTTTGAGTAAAGCAAAAAAGTTTTCTGCAACCGCATTATCCAAGCAGTTACCTTTTCTCGACATGCTTTGCGTTAACCCGCTCTCCGCTACCTTTTTGATCTGCTCCAGTCAGACTGGACACTTCGCTAAGCGACATTTTGCTTTTCAAAGTTCATTGGGCTTAGGCACCCAAGAGCACTGTGCCTTCTCGTTCGATTATAATCAATCTCTATGTACTCGAAGATCGTTTGGCGCATCTGTTCTCTCGTCATGATCGGCTCGTATTGAATTGCTTCAACTTTCATTGAGTGGAAGAAGTTCTCAACACATGCGTTATCCCAACAGTTCCCTTTTCTACTCATACTTTGTATTAGATTGTAAGCACTTATGAGGTCGCGATAGTCTTTCGAACAGTACTGACTACCTCGATCGCTATGAGTATAACCTGCTCAGGGAACCCTCGACGGAATAAAGCCATCGATAAGGCATCACAGACCAGTGAGGCTGTCATTCTAGTATCCATAGACCAACCAATAACTTGCCTTGTATAAAGGTCCATAATGACAGCTAAGTACAGCCAGCCTTCGCTTGTAGCAACATAGGTGATGTCTCCAGCCTATTTTTGATTCGGAGTCGTTGTGTTAAAATCTTGAGCGAGAAAGTTCGGAGCAACGGGCATAAACGTCTACGTCCATAAGTTGTAACGTCAGTGAAATTGGGAGTGATAATGCAACTCGTCATGGGCGAGCTCTATACCTCTAAAGATCATCGATATGCTACCACCACCGCTGATATTCAAAAAATGATTTGGATGGGATTAAGTCTTAGCCTCAGAGATATATAATCGTTCTTCGGACAGCTAGGAAGGCAAACATGACAAAAATATCGAAGCCGTCGCGATGTATATGAATACGATTTTTGACTTTGAATGCCCTAACGCAAATCGTTTATGACTTGTTCTATGTTGTTACTAAGTTTGGTCGAGAGGCGATTAATAGAGAAAGAGTCGACCAAGCCAATAAACTCAAGTAAGAAAAAAGTGAGGCAATAGGTCAAGTGCTCATGCTCACTATAGATACTAGCGAAAATAGAGGCACTTAAATACAAGATAAAGTTAATCAAGCTAGTGGTATATGGGGATTGATATGTAGACAGCCACTTCTTGGAGGTAAAAAGGCTTTCTCCAGAAAGCCGCGGTGGATCATATAAAAGCCCATTTTGTATCGTTATTTTTTCACACCAACATAGTCGTGTGATTAGACTATGTTGGCGAGTCAAATCGATGAGGTATCATCTCTAGCACGCAAAGATGGTACCCCTAGTTACTTTAAGGTGCTGTCAGAATTAATTGCTGTTTTGAAAAGTACCAATGTCTAGTACTTGTCGTTTAATACGGTATCGACTGATAAAATTCCAGTTCCAAGACGGGTCATACTTATGGCATAAACCCCACTCTAACCCAGGTTCGAGCGTCGAGTCTGATTCTTCAGAGCGGAAGATCCCCAGCGCTTCAGGCGCCCCTTTGATATAGGACATAATTTCGAAATTTATGCCATCTTTCGCCCATTGAATTGTATTCTTTTCAGGACCATCTGTTGTAATCAGAGATGCGATGCCACCGTTGTAGTGCCATACAGCAACTTCGTGACCACTATTGGATATTGGGTTGTATTCAGATTTGATGTATGGACCTAAGATATCATCCGCTATGGCCACACCATGCTTGATTTCACGCCCCCCCATATTCATCTCTTCGCCCATCGTTTCACCTTTGTAATATAGGTAGAATTTATTGTTGAAGAACATTAAACATGGATCGTGCACTTTGTGGCTATCAAAGCTACCTTTTGATTCCACTATAAATCGATTGTCTTCTTCACCACGCCATTCTCCGTCTTTTGAAGGGCTTAAAATAGGTGCTTCAGTTTTAGTCCATGGCCCAAATGGGTTGTCTGCCCATGCCATTGCGATTTCTTCGTATTGGCGGTTTGTGTAAGGAGACTTGACGGTTTGGTAAACCAGATAGTATTTGCCTTCATGGGCAAGGACTTCAGGGGTAAAGACGGCACGATCATCATACTCACCAGCTTTGCCCGCTTGAATGGCAGGGCCTTGTTCTTTCCAAGTGATGCCATCTTCGGAGCTGGCATGCCACACTTCGGTTAGATCCCAAGGGAACACTTTATCTTTGATATCTCCGGTAAACCCAAGTGTTTCACCTTCGCCCTTTGTATACCAACAATGATAGGTATTGTCGACCTTTATGACCGCGGTGGGATCTCTTCGAATCACACCGTCCTCAAACTCGAAATCGCCTTTGAGATCGATGACATCGAACTCAACCATCCACTCTGGGCCTTTTTTATCGTAGCCCAACTCGATAGCACGACGACTGGCGAGGCTAAGTTTTTTTCTTGAATTGTCCATATCTACCTCTAAGAATAATGTTAAATCTGCATTAAAGGTAAACCAATTCCATCTTTGGTGCAATGAGTAGTAAATAAGAGAGGCAAGTAGCGTGACAAGACGCACGTAATTATGATTATCACGGTATAAACATAACTATATACCGCTTGTATTAGCGCAGTTTACGTTGCAGGTTGAATTTCTTGGTATTTACAAAGGTAAAAATGACATTCCTTACTATAATGTGAGACTAATAAGTGAAAAAATAGAGTTGTCATGAACAAAAGTTGAGCCATTGGTTTGCCAATGATGCTGTTTTGGTTGTCTGTGTGATTGTGGTCACTGAAATTTATCAAACTCTCAATTATAAATAGCCCTCATTGGTTAACCGTGGCGTCGTTAAGAAGATGATAAACACGGTTTGATAGTGAATAACACGAATTAATACATGGTTTGAAGAGGCAAATATGACGACGGTTAGGGTAAAAGAAAAAGAGTTGAGAGCAATGGCAACTCAAAAACTTTTAGAAGCAGGTTTTACCGCTGCGGACGCACGTTGCGTTGCGGATGTGTTGATATATGCTGACCTAACAGGTGTTCATTCTCATGGTGTAATGCGTGTAGAGCATTACTGCCAGCGAGTTAACGCTGGTGGCTTAAACCCAATGACGACTCATCATTTTGAAAAAATTTCACCTTCTGTTGGTTTATTCGATGCCGACGATGGGTTAGGGCATCCTGCACTCGCTGCTGCCACGCAATACGCCATCGATATGGCCAGGGATACTGGGCTTGGGTTCGTGAGTATTAAAAAAGCCTCACATTGTGGTGCACTTTCTTATTTTATGAATATGGCAACTGAAGCAGGAATGATTGGCATTGGCATGACCCAAACGGATGCTTGTATGGCCCCTCATGGTGCCGTTGGTCGGTTTCTCGGAACTAACCCAATAGCGTTTGGTTTTCCCGTTCAGGATAGTCATCCCATGATTATTGACATGGCGACCAGCGCCACTGCCTTTGGTAAATTGTTACATGCAAAAGAAACGGGTAGTTCAATTCCGTTAGGTGTCGCGATTGATGCTGAAGGTAATCAAACAACTGATCCGCACAAGGTGAAAAACTTACTGCCTTTTGGTGGTCACAAAGGCTCTGGTATTGCTTTAGCTATTGATGCATTAACTGGGATCCTTATGGGCGCTAAATACGGTAACAACATTACTGGAATGTATAGTGATTACGATAAGATGCGCGAGTTAGCTAGTTTGGTTATTGTGATCAATCCTAAACAATTCGGAACGCCTTTGTTTGCTCAATCGATGGCCTCTATGGTGAGTGAGCTAAGACAAGTTAAGCCAGCACCGGGATTTGACAAGGTGCTTGCGCCAAACGATCCGCAAGTTGAATACAAATCTGAATGTCTGGAGAGTGGAATTCCTGTCGCACCGGGGGTATACGAGTTTCTCAATAGTTAGAATCCGTTATTATTGTGACGAGGCGAACTTTGTATTTCATGGTTCGCCTTTTTTTTATGTAATGTCATTAGTGTTCGACCTTTCAATTCTTCCATTGTGCGTCGGCTACCAATACAAAACGGTCACCCGTTGAGCAGGCTATAAATTGTCTTTTCTCGAGTTGCTCTCAATAAATTAGAAATAGGTTAACTTTTTCGTTCGTTCGTTTGGTTTACCAGATTTGAGTTTAGTGTGGTCCAATAATTCAAAGTGTTACACCTGTCACTGTCTGCTTGTGTTTAACACTATAAAATTGGCTTTAGAAATTTTGGACAAGTCGAAGTAGTGACTGTTTGGGTATATGACGGAGTAAATATGAAAACCGATTCGAATAAAGTAGCAATGGGCAAAGTTTGTCTTATGTACTTTTTTTACAACTTTTTTTGGTCTTTGAGTTCAGGTTCGCTATTCGCGGTATGGCTGAATGATAGAGTTGGTATTGATGGTTCACAAATAGGTGTATTATTTGGACTACAAACAGGTATAGCTGTTTTATTTAAACCTGCCATGGGTTATATCATGGATAAACTAGGTCTTAAGAAAAACCTACTGTACTTTATTTCAGTTCTCAGTGTTTTAATTGGGCCATTCTATATCTATGTATATGGTCCGTTATTAAGTAATGAAGCTACGTTTGTACCTGGGATTATCGTTGGTTCGATTTATCTAGGAATGTTGTTCCAAGCAGGTAGTGGGGTTATTGCTTCTTATTCAGACCGATTTGCACGTTGTCATAACAATGACTTTGGTTTGGTAAATGGTTTTGGTATTGCTGCTTGGGGTGTATCTGCGATTCTCGCGGGCTACCTATATAACATTAACCCAGACCTTATCTTTGTTGCATGTAGTGTTGCGGCATTGCTAATGTTGTTCTTTGCTTTCTCATTGCGAGTGCGTCACTTGGACGAAGTCGACAATGACGTTCTATCGGCTGAGAAAATCAAGAAAGAAGATGTTATTAAGCTTCTGAAAAACAAAAAGATGTGGGCATTCATGACTTATGCCGGAACGATTTCTGTTGTTTTTTGGACATCAATGTCCCAATTTACTCGCTACTTCATCAGTTTCTTCCCAACGCAAGAAGAGGGTATTACGTTTAGCTCAAATATGGATGGTATTACCGCAATATTCTTGTTTGCAGTTAGTGCTGGCGTACCATTTATTATTAAGAAAATCGGTGCAAAAGGAAGCCTAATACTAACCGCGATTGGTATCACATCATTCTTGTTGATGATTGGCTTTGCTGGCTTAGGTGAGAAAAATCTCTACCTCGCTATAGTAGCAAAACTACTGTTTGGTATTGTCAATCCGTTACTTATCGTGTCAGTTTTTGCTTATATTGCGGAACAGTTTGATAAGAAAGTGAACTCATTCACCTATATGTTCGGTTTCCAAGTAATCAATAACTTAATGACTGCGATTGCTGCACCAGTGATGGGCACGATGTACGACTCGCATGGCTTCCCAATGAGTTATATCTACTTTGGTGTATTCTCTGCTGCCGCGACTATTCTTGCACTATTTACATTAAGTGGGCCGAAGAAAGCAAAAAATAAAGAAGAAAATGAAGAAGCTATCACAGCGTAAATCATAATCATGGAGGAGTAATTATGAAAATTCTATATATTGTTCGTGGTCCATTTGGTACAGGTAAAACTGAGTTTGCCAATACGATTAGTGATAATGTTGTTTCTTGCTGGGATTACTATGCAAGATATGGTAAAAATAAATACGATGAAAATTTAAAATCTTATGCTGATCGATATTGTCGAGAGTCTGTATTTAATTTGATGAAAGATAATAAAAAAAATATTGCTGTGACCAACTCGTTTTCTAAAAATAGTGATCTAGATTATTTCTATCAAGCGGCACAAAAACATGGTTATGAAGTGTTTAGTCTTTTTATGGATACAAAAGATTCAACTAAATATAAGCGTGATGCACCAGATGATGTGGTATTGAAGCAAATTATTAACTTAAAGAATAATGTCGCTTACCATCAAACTTTTTAAGAGTTGAAAAGGGGATGTCGGTCCCTTTTCTTATCGTCATCTCTAAACCGCTTTTGTTTCGCAATTCAGTTAATGAAATCATATATATAGCTACATCTACTAAAGCTAGTAGACTTATGTATAAACCTCGGTACAAAATAACCAAATGGAAGTAATACAGCCAATCACTCATTAACCGCGGTTCTCTGGTCTTTTGGGTTTATGACGAAGCAGTAGATGGTTGGGCGAAAAGAATCAAATTTAGCTTGGGAAGTCTTTTGATTCGAAAATTTAGATATCATGGCAGCCTCATCGTAAAACGGGTATTAATAATGCTTTACGATGCTCATTTTTTTAAAAAAGATCAAACAAATCATGATATCGAGACGTGCTGCCAGAGTTAATTATTCGTTTGCAGTATCATTTCTCGTGAGAATAAACATATCTACTTTAGCTAAGCTAATGTTGTTTCTTTCTTAATTAGCGAATGGTATTACCTCAATGAAGAATCTATTCCTTATAGATTCTTCATTTATCTTTGGTCGTCCTGGAGTCGAGTAAATAGAAAATTTGATGATAGTGGCTTGCTCTCGCTCCGTACTGGACCGTTTGGCCATTTATATTTGTCAAAGATTTTGGCTCGCTGGATCGACGAATTAACCTATGAACAACGCGATGACATTGAACTTGCGGTTCAAAAGTTAACTAGTCGTTATGACAGCCTCTTTCAATGTTTATTCCTAGCACTATGCACCGTTTTTGAACAAGGAATCGATATTGAACATTGATAGTTCCATGCGTTGTTCTATCTACCACGGCTGCATAGTGAAACAAGGCGTAAATTTATCTAGCCGAGAGTCATCAAGATCTAAACACAGAATAAGAAGCACTGCACCTGCGTGTTTCCACTATAAAGAGCAACAGTGATTATTAGCTTTCAAGGGGGGGGGGTGTCCCCCCTTTTGTATTCGACTAAACAATAGGAGGAATACCTTATGTCGCAATTAATTCAAAACGTCATGACTTCATTTGAAGCAGTTTTAGGTTATAAGCCTAGTCATATTATTCAAGCCCCTGGGCGTGTTAACCTCATCGGCGAGCATACTGACTATAACGAGGGCTTTGTCCTGCCATGCGCTGTTGACTATCAGACAGTTGTGGCCGCAACTAGGCGCGATGACAATTTGGTACGTGTTGTTTCAGCTGATTACGGCAATGCTGTTGATGAGTTTGACCTAACTCAATCCATCATTTTTCAACAAGATAAGATGTGGGCTAACTATATTAGAGGCGTAGTAAAATGTCTGATCTCGAGCGGTTATGAGTTTACTGGTGTTGACATAGCCGTGAGTGGGAATGTACCACAGGGAGCGGGATTAAGTTCTTCTGCGGCCCTTGAGGTTGTTATCGGACAAACGTTTAAGGTTTTAAATAATCTACAAATTGGCCAAGCGGATATCGCCTTAAACGGTCAACAAGCCGAAAACGAGTTTGTTGGTTGCAAGTGTGGAATCATGGATCAGATGATTTCGGCTGAAGGACGAGAAAACCATGCGATGTTACTAGATTGCCGAACTTTAGAGACACAACTAGTTCCGATACCTGAAGGCATGTCGGTGCTGATCATCAACTCTAACAAAAAACGTGGACTGGTTGATAGTGAATACAATACTCGTAGAGCGCAATGTGATGCGGCAGCGCATGTGTTTGGTGTAAAAGCACTGCGTGATGTTACGCTTGCACAGCTCAACGAAAAGAGTGGCGAACTTGACAACGTTGTTGCTAAACGAGCACGACATGTTATTACTGAAAACAGTCGCACATTGGAAGCTGCACAAGCACTTCGTAACCATGACATGAAACGCATGGGCGAGCTGATGGCAGAATCACATGCATCTATGCGAGATGACTTTGAAATCACCGTGAAAGAGATTGATCTGTTAGTGGACATGGTGAAAACGGTAATAGGTGATGAAGGCGGAGTACGGATGACTGGTGGTGGTTTTGGTGGTTGTGTTGTTGCGCTTGTACCACCTGCGCTAGTCGATCACGTAATTACGGTAGTGGAAGAAAACTATCAGAATGAAACGGGTATCAAAGAGTCTATTTACATTTGCAAAGCGAAAGATGGAGCTGGCTTAGTCAAGATTCCGTAAAAACTGGTGTATATATGAAAATGTCATTAGGAATAACGATAATTCAGTAAATACGCATGGTTCTAAGCTTGCTAAGCGGTTGTGTCGCGGAGTTGTTATGAATTACAAGCGTCCTAATTTTCAGGTGCAATTAGGCTGCTACTGTGTAAAGTGCTTCCAAGAAGATAAGCCTTCAGGGTTGCTGAACTAGACCTCCCTAAATTCTATGTATTTTCCTAAACGAAGCCTTAAAGGCTAAGTATAGGCAATATGAACAATAAAGTGCTTGAAGCTTTCACTAAGCAAGTTGCCACAAGAATTAAAACTCTGAGGATTTAACCGAGTTCAGTCAAATGTTGAAGAAAACCACCGGCGAAGTTGTACTCCATTTGTACTTTGGCGTTGGTCAGTGATCGTTTTAAAGTGTTGTTTGAAATAGTCAATGTGCATGATGTGCTCACTAAAAAGTATCCGCCCCATGAAACAGCGGGGTGATAGTGCTAATGTTTGAAGTTCCAAGGTAGGAGAGCATCGATATCTGGATCAGCTTTCACCAGTTTTTTCATACATTTGACCATATAGTCGAAAAGGATAAGACCGCTGGCTTGCGCAGTCTCGACGATGCTGTCAAGCATCACACTCGCGTCAGAACCATTGGTTGTTTTCTAGAATAACTAATTTATTCTGCCAATGACCAGCGGTTTGTTTTCGCGTTCAGCGCGATTGTTGTCGATAGACAAGTGGCCATCATCGATATAGCGAATGAGCTTCGGCCATTGCCCAAGCTTATACTCAATCGCTTTACCTAATGGATTAGATCCTGTCACTTGCAGATTTATCATCCACTCGTAAAGCTCATCCCGTATTAATTGGTGTGCATCTGCGCTCAGCTTTTTGGTGCTTGCCTTTGAACGATGCGGCTGCGGTATTCTGTTTTTCGCACTGATGACGGCATGCATACTTAGGGCGAACGTATTCCAGCACTTTAAGTACCACTGGTCAGAACTCCAGTTTCTCGCTTCGGTCTTCATCAATTTTATACAGAATATGTTAGCAGCAAGGGTACTGCCTTTCATGGTCGTTTAAATCAAGTTCGATATCCTCACGAGGTAATGTCTTTGGAAGTGGCTTGCGTTTACCTCATTTCTTTGTTGTGGTGGTCATCACCTCAACCTCTTCTTCCTAGGCCGTTTCGCATTCCACTTCGTTGAGAGGTCACCTTGTAATTCATCGTAAGGTTTTAACGCCTCCGAGCGCTGAGCGAACTGGCGACCGAAGGCAAGCTTGAGTTGTTCAAGTAACGATTGGCGCTCTTTTTCCACTCGATTTTCTCCGACATCTGCATCTTCACCATCACTTGTAGCTCGACAATGTTTTGACTTTCCGGGTTGATATTGAGTGTCTTTTTCATGGCATTGACTAGGCTTTGTTGCGTAATTCAATGGAACTAAATCCAGAGCCTACGATCTGATCAGCTACGTCCACTACCTCTCGTAGCTCTATGCCTAAACCTCGTTACAAAACAACCAACTGGAAGCAATATAACCAATCACTCATTAACCGTGGTTCTCTGACCTTTTGGATTGATGAAGAGGCAATAAGCGGCTGGGCGCAAAGCAAACAAAATAAGCGTGGGAGGCCACGTCGGTTCAGTGATTTAGCTATCACGACAGCACTCATGGTGAAACGGGTTTTTTCTATGCCATTGAGAGCGCTGCAAGGATTTATCGACTCGATATTTAGGTTAGCCCATGTGCCGTTAAGTTGTCCGCATTACACCTGCATCAGTCGTAGAGCCAAGCAAGTTGAGGTCTCATTTAAGACTAAAGCGAGAGGAGCAATACAGCACCTAGCCATTGATACTACTGGCCTTAAGGTTTATGGCGAAGGTGAATGGAAAGTCAAAAAACACGGGACGGTTGGCAAGCGTAGAGTCTGGCGAAAGCTTCATATTGCCGTCGATACCAACACTCATGAGATCATTGCCGCTGAGCTAAGTTTATCAACGGTTACAGATGGAGAAGTACTCCCGAATTTACTAAAACAAACACGCCGAAGTATCCTTGAGGTGTCTGGTGATGGCGCTTACGACACAAGAGCGTGTCACGCTGCTATTAAGATTAAGCGAGCCGTTGCGCTTATTCCCCCAAGAGAAGGAGCAGCCTTCTGGGAGCGTGGTCACCCTCGAAATCTCGCCGTGGGTTGCCAGAAGCTATACGGCTCAAATAAGTATTGGAAAGAGCGGTATGGATACCATAGACGTTCATTGTCAGAAACCGCGATGTATCGAGTTAAACAGTTGCTAGGAGGCCGATTGAGCTTAAGAAATTACAATGCACAGGTGGGGGAAACTTACGCGATGATAAAAGCGTTGAACAAGCTTACTGGGTTAGGTATGCCTGAAACTTGTCGTATTGACTAAGAAATACGCGAAACGGGGTAGCTCTATATATAAATTTAATTACGCAACAAAGCCCTTTCTCTGTGCGGAAATAGCCCGTTGCGTCAAGTTTAGGTCCTTCTTTCCAGCCACCAAATTTTGATCTGTCTGGCATTAACGTGGCATTTTTTATTAGGTTGATGTCTTCTTTTGCCCGTTGGGTAAGCTGCTTATCATCAGTGACTTTTTCATTTCAGTTTTCTTCCTTATATTGACTATATTGGTCAATTAAGTTTTCAAATTGTTTGGAATCTGCCGCGAGATTTGGAAGCAAAGATACTGCCGATATTTCCAGCGTGGCTTCGTTTTGAGGGTTCATTTGAAAGAGTTGAATACTAACAATGTTACTGGTGTCCAATTCATCTGCACCCCAGCCAAACCCCATTTGCTGTGCCTGATACGCCTTTCTCGGCGGCAGCCTCCTCATGCCGACATCAAACGTTTGGTCTAAGTTCTTTAGGGTAAAATAGTACGTGCCTTCATCATTGGGTGATAACTGCACGTACCCAGTGCGACTGTGCTTAACGCCGTCTGCCTTACCGCCGAGATTGACATCCACATCATCGTCAACACGAACATAGAGTTGAATAGGCGCCTCACCAGTATATTTGAGGTCGAAGCCTAAAGTGATGTCTTCGTACTGACTCCAGTCCCACGGTTTATCTTGAGCAATCTTGACGGTTGGATAATCTTCATCTGTACCATAATGAACTTCGAGCGTTTTCTTACCATTGTGTTCTACAATGCGAACGTCAGAACCCGTATGGCGCTCAATCATGTCTAGATTGGTGTCATTAAAAGGAATGACCGGTGCAACAATATCAATAGGTGCATCGATCACTTTTGTTTCTCGTACTTTGGATTGTACTAAATCCCCCGTTCCTTCGAGAAAATCGACATTGTGAATCAACAACGTTTGTTTTTCTGCAGGTCCAACGGTGTAGAGTGTCATTTCATACAATTGACGTAAATTGAGCTCTTTTCCCCCACGATAGCCAGGCATTTCCATGGCTGAGCCACTGAAATAAAATTCGATAGTGCGTTTTTTCATTAGGTTTAAGATCAACAGGGAGATCGAGTTGGTGATCAGCCGCACCCATAATACCAATGGTGTCGGCAAGCTTAATTTCGAAGTGTAGCGGGGCATCGGTTGGGTTTTCAATCTCCATTGAGAACCCACCTTGTGTGTTCCAATCCCATTTTTCATCGGGTGCAAAAATTTTCAAACCTGGCCATTTTGAGTTGGCTTCGCTTTCGCTAATGGCATCAAACTTAATGGCGAGACTGTGCCCTTGCTTTTTAAAAGTGACATGGCTTGGTTGCATTTTATCCAGAATGACATCGGACGTCAGATCAAGCTTTGCTGCGGTATTTAAGGTGGTTTCATTGGCCAGTGCTGTTTGTGCTTCCACTTGTGGTGTATACACAAAGCCGCCAACGAGCGTACCAGCAATCAGAATCGATAAGGCAGATCTTTGAAGTTTCAAGAGGGACTCCTTGTTCCTGTATGATATTGGATGTTCAATATTGGTTTTGTAACATTGGAGTAAAATTCAACCAAAATATCCATAGGTAAACCATTATTGCTCGTAAAACTATGAATAGCGTGATTTTAAATGATAAATCTTGAATGGAATATTTGAACCTGTCCAAATAAACGTCAAATTTATGTTTTATTTATGAAGCTTTGATAGCAGCAATGTTTAAGTATTTACTGAGCTTCATCGCTTAATTATAAATAAAATGACTTTTGCGATACCGATCAAAGATTGGTTTGCTGTGCTGGGTTAGATTGGTTGATAAATTTATTAAGTGCAGCGTATTTATTATGATGCTGCCAGTTTGAGGTAACTATCAATATGTCAGTGTTAGCCAAGGAAGCCGTTACGTTTTCTGAACATGATACGTCAATTTCGTTATTTGATTTTGCAGAAGCAAGTATTCCAAGCCAATTTTCGTTTGAAAATATTGAGGCGAAGATCGTATCAAGTGGTGATGGAATTACGGCTGGTAACCATGCACTCAAAATTCATACTCATAGTAAAGAGAACTTTCATACGTCGATTGTCCTTGAGCCAAGCGATGGTGAAGTATGGGATTGGAGCTTGTTGCCTGCGTTTAGTTTTGCATTTGACGCCACCAACGTCGGTCAACGTTCAACACAGCTTTTTATCAATTTATTTGATCACAAAGGACAAATGCATAGCCGCTGTGTAAATATTCCTGGTCACTCAACGGATACTTATCTAGTTGAATTAAAGGGGGAGTTTCTTAAAGGAAAGACTAACTTTGATTCAGGATTGCGATCAAATCCCGCATCGTTCGATACGCCATTTACTTATGCAACGTGGATGTGGGGGTTGATGAATGTTGACTTGACTAGCATCGCTAAAATTGAGTTGAGCATCCATGGTACGTTGATTGACCATGACATTGTTTTCGATCATTTCCGTTTGATGCTAAACCCAGAACCAAATCCAGCTTTTCTAGACGGTGTTATTGACCAGTATGGTCAAAACCGAGACGCATCATACTCTGAAAAAGTGACATCCGATGATGACTTACTCGCTCGTACTGAGATGGAGTTGCAACAGCTGAAAGAAGGAGCGATGCCAGATCGAGGTAAATTTGGTGGATTCATAGAGGGTCAGAGATTAGAAGGCACGGGATTCTTCAGAACGGAAAAGATCGATGGGAAATGGTCCTTAGTTGACCCAGAAGGGTATCCTTACTTTGCCACAGGCATTGATATCATTCGTCTTGCTAATGCCTACACAATCACTGGCGTTGATTACGACCATAGTAAAGTTGAATCTCGAGAATCCGATGATGTCACGCCTGAAGATTCAAAAGAAAAAGTAACGGTTCCAGTTGCGGCCAAAGAGAGCGCTTACGTTGCTAACGAAGCTCGCCGTGATATTTTCCAATGGTTGCCAAGTTATGATGAACCATTAGGTGAACACTACGCATACATGCGGGAACTGTTTGAAGGCCCGGTAGACCGTGGTGAAACGTTCAGTTTCTATGCGGCAAACTTACAGCGCAAATATGGCGAAAATTATTTGCAAAAATGGCGTGAAGTTACCGTCGATAGAATGTTGAACTGGGGCTTTACTTCGTTAGGTAATTGGACCAACTCGGAGTTTTATAGCAATGAAAAAATCCCTTTCTTTGCTAATGGATGGATTATTGGTGACTTCAAGACTGTAAGTAGTGGTGACGATTTCTGGTCAGCACTGCCTGATCCATTTGACCCAGTATTTCGAGAACGAGCCAGAGCCACAGTAACGCAAGTTCGACAAGAGATTAAAGATACACCATGGTGTGTGGGTATTTTCATTGATAATGAGAAGAGCTGGGGACGAATGGGTACGATTGAAGGGCACCATGGGATCGCCATTCACACCTTAGGCCGTGATGTGACCGATTGCCCAACCAAAGCTGTATTCGTTGATACCTTGAAAGAAAAGTATGCCACCATTGATGCGTTGAATGCACGTTGGGGGACTGAGATTGGTTCTTGGGACGCATTGGCTTCAGGTGTTAAATCACTTGAGCACAATGAAGCACAACTAGAAGACTATGGAATGTTGCTTGAAGTGTTCGCCTCTGAGTACTTCCGCGTGGTTAATGAAGAGTTAAAAGCACAATTGCCAAATCATTTGTATCTAGGTGTGAGATTTGCTGATTGGGGAATGACGCCAGATGTTGTTCGCGCAGCAGCCAAGCATTGTGACGTCATTAGCTACAACTATTACAAGGAAGGCTTACACCCTGAACCATGGTCATTCCTACCTGAAATTGATATGCCAAGTATCATTGGCGAATACCATGTTGGTTCGAAGGATGTTGGTTTCTACCATCCAGGCTTGGTATGTGCGGCGAACCAGCAAGAGCGCAGTGAGATGTATGAGAGCTACATGCACACCGTTATTGATAACCCATATTTTGTTGGGGCACATTGGTTTCAATATATTGATTCGCCAATCGCTGGTCGCTCGTTTGATGGAGAAAACTACAACGTAGGATTTGTGTCTACCGCGGATGTGCCATATGAGCCAATGGTTGAAGCTGCACAGAGACTGCATAGTCAAATGTACAAACGCCGTTATCAAAAATAAAAGGCGTATTAGGTAACCTCAAGGGCTGATATTTATTTATCAGCCCTTTACTCGGAGAGCGTTCATGACATTACCTAGAAAAGTTGTCGCCTTTTTATTACTGAATACGATACTGTCACCTTCGTTGTTTGCCTGTGCCTTTCATGATCTTGCCACAGATAACCTGACGGAAGAATTGTCTTATACCGTTGGTTATTACATTAAAGTGGGGCGTACTCAAGGAAAAATTGAAGAACCAAATAATGACAGTATGGCGATGTACTTATTTTTGAATTCATTAAATAAACTGTCCAGTGAAGCAACCGTTTTCGATTTTCGACAACCTATCGACGGCCACATGTCGACCATTGATGTGACGAGTAAATCTAAATTGCTCGAATACAACCCAGAGCGTCAAGTACCAATGTTGATAACAGAAATGGATATATTATGGGGATTAGCGCAAGGGCGTTTTTCTTGGCAGTGGGTAAAGTCTGAAGGGTTGGCGACAATAAATGGTACGACTGAGCAACGTTCAAAATTAGATAAGCTATTAAGCGAAACGTATGCTTAATCAATGACTCATAGGGTGGTGTTTCATTTTATGTAATACACTAGGTCACAGTGATGCTTTTGTTACCGTATTTTTTATCGTGTTCCTATATGTATTATTATCCCCTGTGATGTGCTTTATTGCTATTAATCGATAGGGTGTGTTTTTATTATATCTGTTTAGTGAAGAAGCTCTGAAATTAGTGATTTCTTGATTAAAGTCATGTTATTCGTTGTCAGGTTTATATTTTAAATTACTTATCGGTTTTTAGTGAGTGACTGTACTTTTTTTTATGTTCACTACAATGCTATAGGGGAGATGTACTCTTTTATGTCAATATCGATTTATACGTCAATGCAGCTTCATACGTCAATACCGCTACTGCTTCAATGTGGATTCATACTTCATTATAGCGTCACACGTTAATGTAAACGCATGACCCTTATTTTTACATAGGGTCGATTAAATTTAATTACAGTGTGTATTAATATTTAGGAAGAGCGATGAAAGGATACAGAAAAAGTGTGTTAACCTTATCTTTAATAGGTTTTTTTTGCATGTTCCCCGTTACGTCATCAGCAAGTGATGCGCCGGTTATTGTTAAACCTGAGTCTCCTGTAGAGTTTAACAAAACCATAGACAGTGCTGTTAAACGACTGATTTTAGAACTCGATAATCAGGGTGAGTATGCGACAGTGAGTGTTTATGCGGGTGAACAATTGCTTGTCGATAATATGAATGTACCATCAAGAGGAAAACAAACCATATCGGCATTGGTGAAATTTTCAAATTTAGGACAGGTAACATTAAAAGTAAAATCACTCACCTCATCATTAGTTATTCATCGCTTAAGTTTAGAGACTGTGGATGATCTCATCGTGCCTTATTATGAGGATATTTCAGTAAAAGCAGGGCTTGATAAGGTCAGTTCACTTAAATATGGCGGGCCGTCAGTTGTTGATATAAACAATAATGGCTTTTACGACTTTGTTGTTAATAATCATAATGAAGAAAGCAGTAAACTGTATTGGAACAATGGTGATGGTACCGTAACAAAACATCATAAAGATCTTTCTCGTTGGTATATGCATGACTTACACGGTACGTCATTTGCAGACTACGATAATGACGGTGATTTAGATCTAATATTAGCGCAAGGCGGCGGTAACGGTAGAAATCCATCGAGGAACAATTTTTACCACAATAATAACGGTGAATTTGTGCTTTACACCGGTGATGTTGGTATTGAAAGAGGCGCTCGAGGTCGAGGGTCTAAATGGGGAGACTTCAATAAAGATGGCAAGCTCGATTTTGTCATGATTAATGAAAGAGGACTGTACAAAGAAACGCCACAACATCATTTTTATGAAAATGTTGGGGACGGGAAGTTTGAACTTCGTTCAGTTGAAGGCATTGAAAATGCAACCCCAGAACGGGCATTGATTACCGATTTAAATAACGACGGGATTGATGACATCATTCTCTATGGTCACCGTGATGCGATGTCTGTGTGGTTAGGAAATGGCGACTTTACATTTACTAACATCACTTCTCAGTTTCCTAAAGCACTTCGCGATGCCAAACAAATTTCCGCCGTGGTTGATTTAGACATTGATAACAACGGCAGAACCGATTTGTATTTTGCACGTGGCAATGAGTTTGAACACGGTCGAGGAGAAGCACCGTCGGTTGATTTTGATCCTGAAACGAAACAGTTTTCCATTAAGCCACGCCCTTATTTTGGTAAAGATCAGTGGCAGTTTACGGCGAATGGCACCTTGAAACTGGATAACTACTATTTCCTTGGACAAAACGGGTTTCGTCACAAAGATTACCCGATATTTTTGGGTAAAGACAAACTGGCGACGGCAGTTCCTTCAGGTGGAGAGTTTGAATTCTCTGCTGAAGATGCACAGGGTTGGCCTGATGACATCAATAAGAGTGGTGTCTATTTTGGACATATAGGAAACGGGCAGTGGAAAGCCGCATTAGTTCGCAAAGGGGATATTTTTTGGGCATACAAATTTAATCTGACAGGGGTTACTTCTTACGACTTAGATTTTACGCCAGAAAATCGAAATCTTAGAGATTTCTTGATTCGAAATGATGGCGATAAATTCGTTGATGTGTCGGAAGAGTGGCAGATCCCTCGTGGTGGTAATGCGCAAGGAGTGACGACGGGGGATTTTAATAACAATGGTAAGCAAGATCTTCTCGTGTATCGCTGGGGCAATGTTAACCATCGTATTTCTGATCTAATGTTGCTTAATAATAATGGTCGATTTGAAGCGGTCACTATGCATGGAGCGTCAGATGTCGGCGGTCCTGGTTATGGAGACATGGGGCAAGCGTTTGATTTTGATATGAATGGTCGGACCGATATTTTGAGTGGTAGTGAATTTGGCGAGTGGTATCTCTACAGTAACCAAACAGAAGGTATCGGCAACTATGCTTTGGTTAGAGTTGGCTATTCACCGAAAGACAATATTGACCCTATTGCGGCGACGGTCACAGTAAAAACAGCAGATGGAAAGTGGCGCAAACGAGTTGGGTCTGCGGGTGAAATTTTCTCTCAAAGTTTATTGAATATTGTTCATTTTGGTGTCGGTGATGCCAAAGAAATCGAATCCATTGTGGTGACCTGGAGAAACGGCGAATCTGTAGAGTTTAATAACAAACCGGTCAATAAACAGTATTATACCGACCAATTGGATCCTGAGTCGCTTTCGATTGAATCGCCGTTTGAACACATTCGAGAAAACACAGAACTTTCGCTTCGAACCATTCCGTCCCCGATAAACTCTGATGCTTCAGTGGTATGGTCAAGCGACAATAATGATGTCCTAGTTGTTACTCAAGATGGTGTAGTTTCTGCGGTTGGACATACGGGTCAATCTGCAACGATTTCTGCCTCAAGTCAGGTGACGGATCTCAATACTTCGCGTACATTCGAATTAGTGGATTGGTACCCGAATCCAATTCAATCTCTGGTGATCTCATCAGAGAAAACAACGTTAATCGAAGGTGAAACGATGACGCTTGATGTCGCGGTTGCTCCAGCTCAACCTGATGATGAGACATTGAGTTGGTCAAGCAGTGATGATGCTATTGCGACGGTAAGTTCTGATGGCGTGGTTAATGCTTTAAGCGCGGGTGAGGTGACCATTATTGTACAATCTAAGGTGAATGCCACGATTGAAAGTGCAACCGTGTTGACCGTCGAGCCAAACATAGAAGGCTTTGTGAGCATTATTGGCAGTGATGCGTATGCGCAGCAGCCTATTGTGATTAAAGACAATATGAAGGTTAAGGTGGATTATCATGCGGGCACTGAGAATAAAGTTATCTCAGCAGATGAAGGCGGCTTACGAATTTGGTTGCGTCATTTTCAACGTAAATGGTTACCACAACGCGATATCGTGTTAGTGGAAGCTGAAGCGATTGATACCGAATCTGGGCATGCCAGTTTTACCATTCCTCTTGAAGGCGTCGTTCCAACTAGCGATTTACCGGAAGGGCACTTCTACTCGCTTCGAGCGACATTTACCGCGAGTGATGGCACCATGCACAGTCATGAAATTTATCCGCTTAACTTTGTGATTGAATAAGATCCATAGGGTTGAAAGGGGTGTAATCACATATTCGTGTAGAAAAAGCTGAGTGTGATCATAAAGCCCGACCTTGAAATCAAGGTCGGGCTTTATTTATTGCTTTTGCTTATCTTGCGTGTTGCTTACGCCTAACGTGACTAACGTGACTAACGTGTTATTTGGCAATGCCCAAAGGGAAAATATGATATACAACATCACCACACCAATGCAGATAACGGCTGCCATTGGTTTTGCCATCTTCCAGTGCTCTAATTCTACAACATTCGCGACTTTAGGTTGATAGTCAGAAGCACTCGGATAAATCGAACCAATAATTAGCATTAAAATGGCAGTGACAACAAATAAAATGCCTGTCAAATGTAAGAAGTGAATATCAAATTTAAACACAAACATTGAAAGAGCATAACTAACCATAAAGAAGGCGATACCAATATTAGCTGCAATTGCTGGCACTCGGCGAGTGATAAATCCGACGACAATGATGGTACACATTGGCGCCATGTAAAAGCTATTAATTGTCTGAAAATATTGAAAAAACCTGTGGAGCATAATAAATAAATGGTGCTACAAAGATGGAGCCGAAGCCGATGACACCACTAAATGTACGCCCAACCTTGACTAATTTAGTATCACTCGCCTCTGAATTAATAAGTGGCTTATAGACATTCAACGTAAACAGAGTAGATGTACTATGAAGTACGTTATTGAAGGAACTCAGTACGGCTCAAAATAATACCGCTGCAAAAAATCCAAGCATCGGCGCAGGTAGTACTTCGCGAACCAACGCTGGGTAAGCGGCTTCTCCAGACGGTAGTGAATCACCAAATAATGCGAATGCAATAACACCCGGTAATAGGAGATAAAATGGACCTGCAAGCTTAACTAATCCAGCCCAAAGTACGCCTTTTTGCCCTTCGGCTAAATTTTTAGCGCCTAACGCACGTTGAATGATTGACTGGTTGGTTCCCCAGTAGAACAGGTTAAGGATAATCATACCGGTGAAAAAGGTTGAGATCGGCACGGGGTCATCAGCGCCACCAATTGCATTTAACTTCTCTGGATGTTCAGTCATCAATACTTGGAAACCGTCAACAGCGCTTCCGTGTCCAAGTGCGGTTAAGCCGAACAAAGGGATGAGAATGACACCACCAATAAGCAGGCCGACGCCATTAAATGTATCAGCATAAGTAATGGCTTTCAGACCACCGAATACGGCGTAAGAGACCCCGATAAAACCTAATGCTAAAACCATTACCCATAAACTGCCCCAGTAGGAGATATCAAGTGCCTCAGGTACATTGAATATCCCACTTAGTGCAACAGAACCTGTGTATAAAATGGGAGGAAGAAGATTAAAAATATAACCAAACAAAAATAAAAAAGTACACACATACATTGTGCTTTTTCCATACCTGTCTTCGATAAAATCTGGGATGGTGCTAAACCCACCACTTAGGTAACGAGGTAACAAATAAAGGGCAACCAAAACTAAGGTTAAGGCAGCACATACCTCCCACGCCATAGGGGTCATAGCTTTGAGCATTTAATCCGACGAGCTGTTCGGTCGAAAGATTAGTAAGGATGAGTGAAGATGCGATAATTATACCGCTCAAGCCTCTTCCTGCTAAGAAGTACGAGTTTGCATTTTCGTTCTCTGTGTTTTTTTTAACTTTTAACCATGAGCCAATGGCAACCATGGAGGTCAGTAGGACAAAGGTAATTGGAACTATCATATTAAGCTCTCTTTGAATTTTTGGGGCAGTTCGCCAGTTTTTGTGTCATAAAGCTGGTTGTGTAGGGAGGAGACTCATTTAATTAATCGTGACCACTTTAATGCCTTCCATGCGAATATTGGTTTCGATTGCCTCACCGAGCTCATCTAATGGAAATTCGTGGGTGACGAGTTTTTCAATGGGAAGACCAATACGTTTAATGCCAGTCATACACTCTATCGCATTTGGGTAATCTTCCGGGCTGTATGCCCACGAACCCACCAAGGTGATTTCTTTGTTACAGATATCCAAATGAGGATTCATGGTTGCTTCACCATTATCAACAAAGAAGCCAACCTCACATAGACCACCACCACGTGCTACTAGTTTAAGGGCAGTAGAGGCTGCAGCAGGCACCCCAGTGCACTGGAACGCAAAGTTTGCACCTTGGCCGTTGGTCAGTGATTTGACTTGTTCAACGATGTCCGCTGTATCATCAAAGTCCATAAAGTTAATCGTCTCTGTTGCCCCTAGCTCCTTTGCTAATCGCAAGCGAGATTCTTGGCCATCGATTGCAATGATCTTTTGCACTCCAAGCGTTCTGAGAACCGCAATAACAGATAGCCCAATAGGGCCCGCCCCTTGAATAAGAATCGTAGAAGCGAAGTTGATTAAATTTGTGGTTTTTGCGCGCTCTACCGCGTGGACTGCAACTGCGACCGGCTCAATAAGAATGCGTTCTTTCAAGCTAAAATCTGATACGTTAAAGAAAGTCGACCCGGGCTTTAGGACGAGGTATTCACCAAACCAACCATTAAAACGGTTCTCAGGCTGGTCGCCCATCAGACCGTAGCAACCCATGTTTTCACAAAGGTTGGTTCTGCCTGGAGTACTTACACAAGGCTCACACTCGCCGCACGGAATGATGCTGGTAATAATTTTGCTGCCAATGCCGACTGGGTTATCTGCAGTATCTGATACAATATTACGGCCTAATTTAACTATTTCACCGGTACCTTCATGACCAAGGACTATCGGCATAATGCCAAATGGGTCATTGCGGTATTCGTGGACATCAGTACCACATACGCCACACCCTTCGATACGGACAAGGATTTCATCGGCCATGATGCTTGGCAGAGGGTGTTCAATAAATTGAATTGTTTTGATGTCCTTAAGGACAGCAACTTTAGCTTTTTCTGGAATATACATAATGTTTATTTTCCTCGTGAAATTTTAAACAAATACGGTTGCCTGCTTGAGTACCGAATTCGTGTCAAGTGGGTTGAATTTAGACATTGGGGCCCTTAGTTACAGCGATGAACTAAGGGCGGTGTTATCGAACGGAATAACCGTGTTTATAGAATGGAGTTCACCGCCTTTAAGCGGTCTAATACGATAGCTTGAACTTGAGGGATAACCTCTTTCATGATGAATGGTGGATAAGCAGAAGCGACATCTTTGGTAATTATTGCGTGGGCTTCTCGCATGTAGGTAGTATGGACAATGGTGCCAATGTTAATTTTGGCAATCCCCATGGTAATGGCTCTTTGAATATCTTCATCGGCAATTCCGGTCCCACCATGCAGTACCAATGGATTAGAGACAGCATTGGCAATCTGTTGTAAGCGGTCAAAATGAATTTTTGGCGTTGTTGGTGTAAAACCATGAGCGGTACCAATGCCAATGGCAACGATATCTGGTCCAGCCTCTTCACATAAGGCTACGACGTCTGCTACTGATGCAAGGTAATCATCTTCACTTTTGATGATGACATCTCGTCCCATAATTTTGCCGATTTCAGCTTCTACCGAGACGCCGGCACTACGAGCGTAATCGACGACCTCTCGTGTCATTTTGATGTTGGTTTTCAGGTCACTATGAGAACCGTCAATCATGACAGAATCATAACCGTCGTCGATCGCTTGTTTACATAGATCAACGGAGGTACTGTGATCGAGATGTAGGTATATTTTTTGATTGGCAATTCGTTCAAAACCATCCACCATTTTACGACATAAGTACGTACCATTTAGCTCTGCAACAGGTGGATACGTCATTGCCATAAATGGTAGGTCTAACTCATTCGCCGCTAATGCAACAGCATGAATATCATAAATATCGTTGATATTAAAGCCAGCAAGACACCGTTGTTCTGCACGATACTGGTTGAGTAGCGTAGTTAAGTTTGTAGACATAATTCAATTCCAGAGTGTTGTGTAACGTTAAAAATCAAGTTTCTTTGGTAGACCACGACCCGTCGTTTGGGCGGCTGTCGCTGGCAATTCATTGATACCAGACCAATAGTTAAATTCACGTAGGTCTTCAAGAAGGTGACCTCGCGCCACAACCCAGTGATGATCCATACCGTGATTCATTATGGAACTGGCGACAGATTTAGAGTTAAGCTCTGTTGGCACGACTTCGCCGTAGCAACCTCTATAGCGCATTGGCGATTCAACGAGATTGCCTTCAAATGAGAAGATTGTTGACGCATGAGGATACTGATACTTCGCGATGGTAACGGGGCCTGTTTCTTGTAAAAACTCGAACAACATGCCGTAGGAAGTCTCAGGATCGTAATTGTCCAGTATGCTGTGATTTCGTATTTCCAGCTGACATCCGTCACGCATCAACTTGGTTAACGTACCGCCGCAATGCCACATACCAATCTTATTTTCACTATGATTGACGAATGAAAAATCCATGAGTGTAGGTAAGGCTTCACCTACCGTGATTTCATTAAATATGGTCATGGTAAGTAAAGCTCCCATGTCCGATTCATCGGCAACAGGGATCCCAAGGTCTTGCACCAATGAGCCTGCACCATCACCTGATATGCCGTAGTTATCAAACAGTTCAGGCCAATTTTTCAAGGCCACACCGATGTAACCTTCTTTGTTTGCGTAGTCGGCTATAGCCAGAGCCAGTCGAACTGACTTCCTCAATTCATCGCGCTTTACATCGCACTTATGTACTTTTGGCGAATTGACCAGCTTATCGACTAATGGGTTCAATATGTCATCATGGTATTTAGCTTCGCCATGCAGCCAAATGGTATGCATATCAATGCGTTCTACTGCCAAACCAAAATGTTTGGCAATTGACATTTCGTTGAGCTCACAATCATAGAATCCGGGAACACGCATTCCCCCTACCATCAGCAATTTTGCGTGTTTTAAACGTGCTTTTGCTGATGTAGTACGAATGAAGCGACCTAATGACTCGTTCAGGCTTTCTGCACCAGGCTCTTCAAATATCCAAGAATATTGAACTTCCATGGATGAAAGATTATTCAACAAGAAATTTTGTCCACACAAGCGGTTTGCCGTCAGGCTTCCACCTGTTGTCTCTGTATGCGACCAGCTTAATATGGGTACATTGTGGTCGGCTAACCAAAGTGCTAATGCTAGCGCTAAATCACCTTGTATGTATGAAGCTTGGTAGACGATAAGCGCTTTCATACCTTGCGCGTAGTAACTTTCTAACAGCGCTAGCATCTGTTCTTTGGTTTGAATAGGCTCGTCTTCGGCAAGCATGGAGTTGTACTGGGAAAAGACTCCCGCGACATCAGACACCGCTTGTTTATAAGACTGTTTGGCTTTCGTCCAATCAAAATGCAGCTCGAAACCAATGCCAATGAATCCTACAGGTACATTGCTGTAGTTGGCTTTAGGTGCGATAAGAGATTTCATTTCTTGTTCAAGTAGTCCAGCACGAAGCGGAAATTTAGTCGTCATTAGGTTCACCTGTTATTGATAATTTTGGATAAAGGATTTAACTTCTGAAGGCGATGGGAAATACGTTCGACCACCAAAGTAGGTTGCGACGATAGCGGCAAACGCCGACGCAAAAATCATTCTTTCGGTCAAGGTGTCACCTTGAATTAGGCTGTAAGCATAAGCCGCATGATAAGCGTCTCCACAACCAGTGGTATCCACGACGGCGACCTCAAAACATGGCTGGTGGATGCTTTTTCCTTGTTGTCGCGCCCAGCTACCATTAGCCCCGTCAGTAATGACGAGCTGCGCGTCACTTAGCTGACTGAGAGTGTCGAGGCAGGTTTCAGGGTCTTCTTCATTGGAGATAAACTGTGCGGCTTCAAGCGGTAAAATTACGTGGCTACCTAGTTTGAGCATGGTTTCAAGTTGGTTGAGGTTACCGACTTCCATATCAATGATAGAAGGAATACCTTTCTCTTTGGCGAGCTCGAGCAATGCGATATTACCTTCGACGTCATAGCCATCGACATACAACAGTTTTGTGTTATCAAGCCATGTAGGCTGAATATCGGCCGCTACAAGAGCTCGATACCCTTGGGTGGTATAGAACACTGTCCTTTCACCCGATGTGGCATCGACTTGCACCAACGCTGTCGCGGGGATCATATTGGGTTCGCAGAGCATTAAACTGGTATCAACATTCCATCGATTCAGTTCATCACGTGCAATACTGCTTTGTGCGTTGTTACCTAGGTAGCCGAGAAATGCGGTATTTAGCCCGAGAGTTGCCATACCACACGCCCCATTGCCAGCAGGTGCTCCTCCTTGAATAATAATATTGTCCACTTTGTGTTTGCTACCGTAGTTGTACTCCTCAGGTAGTGTCACAAGCAGATCAATAACATTGAGACCTGAAACCAAAACATCAAATGTCATTTGATTGCTCCATCATAAGAATGTGTGTTGTTGATATCAGATTACGAGCAATTTATGAGATAAGTTAAATACTCAATTAGATTAATTGTGTACTATTTTTCCTTTAGTGATATTTTGGTGGTCGAAATGTTGGAAAATAAGAACTTGATCATGTTTTTTGAGGGATACAATGAGACCAATACTTGAACATGTACCGAACACGGAACAGCAGTCTCTGTTTTTTAATCGTTATGAAAAAACCAGCTTTACCTTTCCTTGGCATTACCATCCGCAATGGGAACTTAATTATATTATTGAGGGAACGGGTTCGGCTTATACTGGTAACACTGTTCGTCATTTCGTTGCCAACGAACTAGCCTTGATTGCACCAAACGTTCCGCATTGTTGGAAAAGTAATGTCGGGACACAAAGTGGTGTGAAGTCGATATTTGTCCAATGGGATAATCGTTTTCTGGGTGATAATTGGCTCGAAAAACCAGAATTTACGAGTATCAAAACCATGTTTGAAGGGTGTAAAGCTGGGTTATCTTTTCATCATTCTAATGCCCTTGGCAGTCGTATCATTGAGTTACAACTGAAAAGTCCATTTAAACGAATGTTAGGGTTTATTGATTTATTGCATGACTTGAGTATGCAAACCAACGTCATGCCATTAGGGCAGGGGTCAATGGTCACACCCTCTATGGTTGCGGATAAAAGAATTATTGCTATTTTGGATTACGTCAGCGAGCATTATGTGCGAAAAATATCGGCGGAAAATATGGCAACATTAACCAATATGACGCCGGTGTCTTTTAGCAAATTCTTTGCGCGAACCTTTGGAAAGACGTTTACTCAGTTTGTCAACGAATACCGAATAAGTCAGGCGTGCACTCTACTGATATCGACTCGACTGACCGTAGAACAAATTGCCGATCAATGTGGTTACCAAAATATGTCGTTTTTTCATCGGCAGTTTAAAATATTACAAGGAGGGGTGACGCCGATTGCATTTCGTGCGTCCTACCTGCAAGTGACTGATGAGACATCTGCAGATAGGACGTCGTGACTATTTTTTGACGGGCTTAAAGACGCGGATCCAATCGACTAACATTTTGTTTCGGCCTGTGGTATCACTAAGCTCTTCGTCCGTTGGGTTTGATGTGGCGTTGTTGATCAAATCA